>JBIKJU010000107.1:0-7066 GCA_044360745.1 Chitinophagales bacterium | reverse complement strand
CCTTCATACTCATTAATGATAAATATAACCTCTTCTCTATTAATAAATGGACGATAATCAACTATGTATTTTCTCGAAATCAAACCTTCAATTAAAACCTCCGAAACATCATCGGTAATGAGTATTTTATGCATGACTAACTTGATTTGTTAATACCACAAAATCAGCAACACTAAGTTGCTCAGGACGCATACTAAGATATTTGCCCATAAACTCAGCTTTTACTAACCCTTTTAAGCTATTTGATAATACTTTTCTACGTTGAGTAAACGATTGCTTCACTATTTTTTTAAATAACAGCTCATCACAACCTAGAGGCTCTTCCCTGCGGGTTAATTTTATGATACCGCTCATTACTTTAGGAGGAGGACTAAAGCAGCCAGGTGGCACGTCCAACAAGTATTTACAATCATAATATGCTTGGGTTAGAATACTAATTACTCCATATACTTTACTGTTATGAGGAGCAGCAATGCGCAAAGCTACCTCCTTTTGGAACATACCCACCATCATAGAGATTATGTCGCGATGATCAATAATTTTAAAAACTATTTGTGATGAAATATTATACGGAAAATTACCAACTATCAAAGACGGGTTTGAGAGGTGCTGATGAATATCTAATTTCAAAAAATCTTGATTAATAAGAACTAAGTTTGGATATGTAGACGATAAAAATTCAACACATCTCTTGTCAACCTCTACAGCTTTGAAATCATTATAAGACTTATTCAATAAATGCTTTGTAAGAGCTCCATGACCAGGGCCAATCTCCAAAACAGACGAAAATCCATCGAAATCTCCCATTATATGAGCAATTTTTAATAGCATATTTTCATCGTGTAGAAAATGTTGGCCTAACGATTTTTTTAACTCCATAAATAAATTTTCAAAAACGACACAAAGCTATGTTTTTATGGCAATACTAAAGATGTAATTTAGTTATATTAGTTAAACTTTTATGAGGGTAATACACAACAAATAGCCATTCAAGTCCATATTTATTTTACTTTTGGCTCTTTAAATAAAAATCCATGTTAAAAATATCACTAGCCAAAGACAGCTCCATTTCAAAGCATCAGGTTTTATTAATTTCAAATACAGTAAAACCATCAGCGCTTTTTTTACCTAAATCTGATGAGCAAAAAGTAATTGCAGCTCAGAAAAGCAAACTACCACAATACCAACGATTCGATACAGACTCAAGTCTTACTGTCATTTTTATAGATGAATCAAAAGAGGTGAACTTAGTCAATGAAACTATTCGCAAAACTGCATACGGTATAGTAAAGTTTTTCAACTCACAAAATATAAAAGAAGTCGTTTTTTCATCTGTTCTAAACAATAAGCTTACTCCACTGTTTTTTGCTGAAGGCGCTATACTAAGCAGCTACCAATTTTTGAAATACAAAACAAAAGAAAAAAAGACTAATTCATTTTTATCCCTCCACTTAGTCAGTAAAGACATCACTCAAGCCGATATAAAACAACTTCAATCCATCTCTGAAGCAAACTTCCTCGCTAGAGATTTAGTCAATGAATACCCTGCTCAACTCACAGCAGTTCAGCTTTCTAAGGAAATACAAAAAGCTGGAAAAGACGCAGGCTTTAAGGTTACTGTATTTGATAAAAAGAAAATAGAAGCACTAAAAATGGGTGGACTACTAGCTGTAAACAAAGGCAGTAAAACCCCTCCTACATTTAGTATCCTAGAATACAAACCAGCGAAGGCTAAGAATAAACAACCTCTTGTTTTGGTAGGAAAAGGAGTAGTATATGACACTGGGGGGCTATCACTTAAGCCTACACCAAATTCCATGGATATGATGAAATGTGATATGGCAGGTGCTGCTACAGTTGTTGGGGCCTTATATGCAATAGCTAAGCTAAACCTACCAATACATGTTGTAGGCTTAATACCAGCTACCGACAATAGACCTGGTGAAGATGCTTATGTACCTGGAGATATTGTAAAAATGATGAATGGTATAAATGTTGAAGTACTTAATACTGACGCTGAAGGTAGAATGATTTTAGCAGATGCTTTAGCATATGCTGAAAGATACAAACCCTCTTTAGTCTTAGATTTTGCGACTCTCACAGGTGCTGCAAAAGCTGCTATTGGTCAGTATGGTACTATCTTTATGGGAACAGCAAATGAAGATATTAAACAAAAATTAGTATCAGCTGGATTTAAAACACACGAAAGACTTGTAGAATTTCCATTTTGGGATGATTATAAAAACTTAGTAAAATCAGAGGTAGCAGATATAAAAAACATAGGGGGTCCAGAAGCTGGGATGATAACAGCCGGTAAGTTTTTAGAATACTTCACAAACTACCCTTGGTTACATTTTGATATAGCAGGTACTGCATATATAATGGGAGAAGACAGCTACAGAGGCAAATATGGCACAGGCGTAGGCGTGCGTATGTTGGTTGAGTTTATAAAAAACTATAGTTAAGACATGGAAAACAAACCTAAAATAGGTATCACCATTGGTGACTATAACGGAGTGGGACCTGAGGTTATTATCAAACTACTGAGTGATGAACGCATTTATAAATTTTGCGATATCGTTGTTTATGGTCAAAAAGGAATCTTGAATTTTTACACCAAAGCATTAAAGATTCAAAACTTTCAAATAAATGAAGTAAATGACACTCAAAAACTAAACAGTAAAATACCTAACATTTTCAACTGCTTTACTGAAAATGTAAAAATAGAACCTGGTGTAGAAAGCTCCGAAGCAGGTAGCAAAGCTATCGTTTTTTTAGATGCAGCTATTGAAGATTTGAAAAATAATAAAATCAATGCTTTAATCACAGGCCCTGTAAATAAGCACAGTATCGCTGAAACACTTACAGACTTTAGAGGACAAACAGAATACATAGCCTCAAAAACTGGTAGTTTACAAAGCCTTATGCTTCTTGTAGATGATACTTTGAGAGTAGGATTAGTGACTAATCATATAGCGGTCAAAGACGTAGCATCTACTATCGATACAACCTCTATAAATCAAAAACTTGAACTTCTTTACAAATCACTTCAGCGAGATTTTATGATTCATAAACCTCGCATTGCTTTACTTGGTTTAAACCCACATAGTGGCGATAATGGCCTCATTGGTAAAGAAGAAAAAGATGTAATAGCACCTATAGTTGTAAAAGCTAGAGAAAAAGGGATGATAACTTTAGGTCCATTTGCTGCTGACGGCTTTTTCGGGAATGGAAGCTACGCCCATTTTGATGGTGTATTGGCTATGTATCACGATCAGGGTTTAGTACCTTTCAAAACTATATCATTCAGTAGAGGTGTAAACTTTACTGCAGGCCTATCTGTGATACGAACTTCACCAGACCATGGTACCGCCTATGATATTGCTGGAAAAGGAACTGCCAATTCAGATTCTATGAGAGCTGCATTATTTTTAGCATTAGATATTTATAGAAATAGAATAGAATATGACGAGATGACAGCTAATCCAGTAGAACGTTTAAAACTAAATGAAGAGAGAGAAAATTAGGAGTTTGCTTTTTGTAACTAAAATCACCTATACTCCCTTTTTTTTATTCTAACTTTGCAAAAAATACAATATGAGCACAATACACAACATTGATTTGAAACACAAAGAGGCAATGACTTTTAGTGTATCACAAAACGGTCACACATTTTTAGTTGATGCAGACGAAGCTGTTGGCGGTCACGATAAAGGCCCTCGCCCAAAAGCATTGATTCTATCAGCATTGGCGGGTTGTACAGCCATGGATGTTGTATCCCTTCTTAATAAGATGAAAGTAAGTTTTGATCAGTTGAGTATAGCAGTAAGTGGAGAACTTACAGAAGAACATCCCAAAACTTATCACCTTGTTAATCTGATATACACAATAAAAATAGAGGGCGAAGAAGGAAAAGAAAAAATGCAAAAAGCAGTAGATTTATCACAAACAAAATACTGTGGTGTAGCTGCTATGATAAAAAGCTTTGCCACATTGAACTACTCAATTAACTACATTTAGATATTTTATAATGAAATGATTAAAAATAGAATTTAAATCATTTTATATATTCAAAAAAGCTTTATTTTTGCAATGCTTATAGCATACAGAAATATAAAATCCAAATTGTGAAACCTTTCAGAACACTTCTATACTACAAATACACAAGCATACCCAATGCAGAGAAATTTGCAGAAGAACATCTAGCATTCTGTGAAAGAATCGGTATTGTAGGCAGAATTATAGTAGCAGAAGAGGGTATCAATGGCACTGTATCAGGCACTATTGTTCAGTGCCAAAAATATATGGATAAACTCAATTCCGATCCTTTACTCTCCGGAATTGACTTTAAGATAGACGAAGTAGACGAGCCATCTTTTGCAACTATTCATCTTAGGTATAAACCAGAGATTGTTCATTCTGGGCTAAAAGATAAATCAATCGTAGATCCTACCCGAAAAACAGGAATACATTTAGAACCTGCTCAATTTGCTGAAATGAAAGACCAAGATGATGTGGTAGTTTTAGATGTAAGATCAAATTATGAACATCAACTCGGTCGATTTAAAAATGCACTCACACTTGATATTGATAATTTTAGAGAATTTCCTGAAAAAGTAAAAGAGTTGGAGAATCTAAAAGGTAAAAAAGTTTTAACTTATTGTACAGGAGGCATTAAGTGTGAAAAGGCAAGTGCTTTCCTAATAGAACAGGGATTTACTGAAGTTTATCAACTGCATGGAGGTATAGTGAAATATGGAAAAGAAGTAGGAGGTAAAGATTTTGATGGAAATTGCTATGTTTTTGACAACAGAGTATCTGTGCCTGTAAATGCAGTAAATCCTAAGGTGATATCTACTTGTAGACGATGTGGAACTAATTCTACTCACATGATAAACTGTGCTAATTCCGAATGTAATGAACACTTTGTGCTATGCGAAAAATGTGGATGGGAAACAGATGGGTGCTGTAGCGAAAGTTGCCAAAGCTCGCCAGCTAAACGTCCTTATGACGGCACGGGGTATTATTCAAAGTATTGATTTTTTGCTTGAAAATGTGTTAAGACGATAGGTTTTCAATACTTATCAGTAAACTATTCTCTTTTTATCTTACTTTTGCACTCTAAATTTTTAAATTCAAAAAATGCGAATACCTTTTTTAATTCTTTTTCTACTTTCTTTCTCTTGTTTCACTTTTGCTCAAAAAGGCGACTCTACATCAACAAAACGGAAATATATTTTTAAAGTTCCAAAAGACAGAATAGTTATAGACCTAAACGCTACTAACTGGCATCAAGATATTCCTGACATGAAAATGAAGTGGTACGGCAGAGGTATAGGAGTATATTTTATGTGGGATTTTCAAATTAAAAAATCATTTTTCAGTATAGCTCCAGGCTTAGGAGTAAGTAATACAAATGTATATCACCGCCACCAAATGATGGACACAGCATCTACAGGTATAACTTTCGCTCCACTTGCAAATGCTGAAAACTATAGAGTAAACAAGCTTACAACTACAATGATAGAAATACCAGTAGAGTTACGCTTTAGAACAAAACCAGATAGACTAGATAATATGTGGAAATTTGTTGTCGGTTTCAAAGCTGGTATACGAGTAGATGCTTACACCAAACAAGCTACCAAAACCCCAAAAGAAGCAGTAACTCGAAAACCTTATCCTGATTTAAATTTATTTCAAGCTGGCCCGATGATGCGCATTGGCTATTCAAGCTTTAACCTTACTGGATACTACTCTGTTTTAGGACTTATCAAAAACAATAGAGGTCCAAAAATAAATGCATTCACAGTAGGTATATCATTTAATGGTCTTTAATGATTAAAACACTGTTTTATCCTTTAGTTTGGGTTTTAAAACTTTTGGTAAAAATCTATCAAATAGCAATTTCACCAATATTGCCCCAAGGCTGTAGATATACTCCTACTTGTAGCAATTACATGATACAAGTATTAGAAAAGCATGGTCTCTTTAAGGGTCTTTGGTTAGGTATAAAACGGATTTTATCTTGTCACCCTTGGGGCGGTCATGGATATGACCCTGTTCCTTAATTTTCGTTAAACTACAATGACAAAATTGCAGAGATTATTTTTTGCACGAGATTTGCTATATTTAATTATTAAAATAATAAAACATGTTAATCTTATCAATCATCATCATGGCAGTAAGCTGGTTTGTACAGTGGAGGCTAAAAAACAAATTTGAAAAATATGCTCAGATTCCTTTTCGAGGCAATATGACAGGAGCAGATATAGCCAGAAAAATGCTAAAAGACAATGGAATTTATGACGTGCAAGTCATGTCCGTAGAGGGAAAATTGACAGACCACTACAACCCACTAGACAAAACAGTAAACCTATCGCCAGAAGTCTATGAAGGTGCTAGTGTAGCTGCCGCTGCTGTAGCAGCTCATGAATGCGGACATGCGGTACAGCATGCTACTGCATATTCTTGGCTTACCATGCGCTCTAAAATGGTTCCTGCAGTAAGCTTTTCTTCTCGTTGGGTACAATGGATAATTATTGGTGGTTTATTAGCTATCAACTTTGTAGGTCCATACTTATTACTTTTTGGTATTGCTCTTTTTGCTGTCACTACTATTTTTAGCTTTATTACTTTGCCTGTAGAGTTTGACGCCTCTAAAAGAGCTCTAGTGTGGTTAGAAACTACTGGAATGGTATCTTCTCAAGAGCACGACCAAGCCAAAGATGCACTAGATGCTGCTGCATCTACTTATGTAGTGGCTGCTATTGGTTCATTAGCCACACTTCTATATTACATTAGGATGTTTTTAGATAGAAGATAATTTACTTTTTTTAATAAATAATTTTGAAAAACCACATAGCAATCTATCTGGTTTTTCTGTTTTTGTATAGAAAAGAAAACAGGAGCTTTACTTATTAAACTACACTTTTTTTTGATAAAAACGCTATAGAATTTATATTTATATACGTAATTATAATTCAATTAGGCTTAATGGACAAAAAGTAGGCTAAAAATCGCTAAACCCCTTAATAGGCTTAGCTTAGAGGCCAATCAAAGTATATGA
>JBIKJU010000106.1:0-7079 GCA_044360745.1 Chitinophagales bacterium | reverse complement strand
ACTTCACAAGCATAGTCCTTTCCATAAGGAATAGTCGCTAAAAATTCACCTTTTTGTTCATCAGATGTAAGCGATCCATAGACTCCGCCTCCATTTTCAATGTCAAACAATTGGATAGATGCTTTTAATGGTTTTTTAGTTTGCTCATCAAAAACTCGGCCTTTAAAATAAGTGACATGCATTGGCTGAACACTTTCATCTAAATCAAATTTATAAATGTCTAAACCGCCAAAACCACCAGGGCGCTCAGAACCCATGTAGGCTGTTTTACCATCTGTAGTAATCATCAAGCCTATCTCATCTCCTGCTGAATTGATTGGAAAGCCTAGGTTTACGGGGGTTGTCCATTTGCCCGCAGCATCCTTTTTTGAGTAAAAAAAATCAGAGCTGCCAAACCCAGGTAGACCATCCGATGAAAAATAAAGTGTGTTGTCATCTGGATGAATAAAAGGTCGCTCTTCATCCTTCTCTGTATTGATATTAGGGCCTAAATTGATAGGTGTAGTCCAAGAAAAATTTTCATCTAGGGTGCTCATCCAAATGTCTAATCCACCAAATCCCCCTAATCGTCTAGAAGCAAAATAAAGTGTGCGGCCATCAGCAGCAATACATGGTTGTATATCCCATCCTGGAGTATTTACTTTATTGCCTAAATTTTTGGGCCTATCCCATCCACCAACTATACGCTTAGTGTAATAATTGTCGCAATCACCTACTCCATCTGATCTTCCGCATGATGTAAAAAAAAGATATTTTCCACTTGGTGAAATACAGGTAGCTCCTTCAAAATATTCATCAGTAGAAATTGGTCTATCAATAATTTGTGAAAGTTGAAATTCCCCATTTATATTTTCACTCATCCATATATTTTCGTCTACATGTCGACCTATATTTTCATGTTTAGTAAAATACAAAAATCGCTCATCGGCAGTGACAGAGGGCATCAACTCATCTTGATCAGTATTTATGTTTGGACCAAGATTGATGGGATTAAATTTTTTAGGAGACAACTTCGATACCATAGCAAAATCACAACTTTTCAAAAGATTATTTACCTGTTTGGCATTGACCTCTGAGAGTTGCTGTTTGCTTAAAGACTCTAAAATACTTCTCGCTTTTTCATAATCACCTGCATACATATAAGACTGAGCACGCATATAATCTAGATCTGGAGTGTAATTAGGTTTCAGTTCTTTCACCTTATCAAATGCTAAAGCAGCAGAATCATATTGCCTTACTTGCTCAAAATACACTTTACCCAATAACCACCATGCATCTACAAACTTTGGTTGCTCTACTAAAACTCCAGTGAGTATTCCTACTGCTTCATATTTTTTGCCCATCGCAAAAGCATTGTCTGCTTGCTGATAAGCTTCTTTAGCTTTTTTAGGAGCGTTGTTTATCGTCAAAGTTTGAGCCACACAGCCATTTGTCAGTAAAATGATAAAAGCAAATGGGATAAATAAATTTTTCATAGAGGTGATATTAGGGAATATTCATGAATTTATGAATTTGCAAAGAGATTCGCCATTGAGGGTTTCGCTTTACATAGTCTATGATGAGGGGGATAAAATCTTCATCTTGTTCCCACTCTGGTTGTAGAAATAGTTTGCATTCGCTTGATACCATTTGCTCATACTGTTCTGCAAAACGAAAATCATTCCTGTGATTAATAATCACTTTTAGTTCATTAGCTTTTAACAAATTTTCAGTCAACGGAAGGCTGTATCTCTTTGGAGAAATTGTAATCCAATCAAAAGTACCTCTCAATGCATGATTGGCAGCTGTTTCGATATTTACATTTACGCCATTCGATTTCAAAGAAGATGTGAGTGATGTTAAATCATACATAGAAGGCTCACCGCCAGTAATAACAACTAGGCTAGCATCTGCTTCTTTCACCCAAGATAAAATGGTATCTTCACTATATTTCTTATGCGCAGCAGCATCCCAAGACTCTTTTACATCGCACCAAGGGCACTGAACATCACACCCACCTATTCTTATGAAATATGCGGCATTGCCTTGATACGCACCTTCTCCCTGAATAGTATAAAAATGTTCCATCACAGGTAGTAAGGCACTCATTTCTTGCTGTTTACTAGTTGTTTTTTAGAGAAAAAATGGACTTATTGTAAATTGCATTTTTAGCATCTAATCGATCTCCAACTATAGGAATAATAATATTTTCTGGCTCTTCTACTCCTTCTAAATAAACGACTATTTGAAGCGCAAATCCTTTAATAGCATCTGTTTTAAAGTTTTCATCTAAGTCCATTAAAATAATAGATTTAGAATCAGGTGTCACTTGATGTGTACTCTCTTTTTCGCGAATTAAACGCAACTCAGGAGTATAAATAGGCAAAAGACTATCTTGAAGAGATGATAGCTTTACAGACTGAAGAAGTTCATTGTTGTCAGCGTATTGTATTACGGATTCGCCCTTCAATTCGATACCCAATGAATTGGCTGGAGAAAGATAAGTGATAAATCTTTTTTCGCTTGTATTAGGAATAAGCACCTTAGCTTCACTATAAGTATAGTCAATAATTTTATCTCCTGAGGTTATACTATAAAGCGAATAACTGTCCTCTTGATTAGCTCCTGGTGGAGTATGTACTTTCACAGCTTTAAATTCTAAATCTAATCCTGCACCCTTAAATTTTTTAGTCCACTTTACCTTTTCGCCATCTATGCTATTTACTTTTACTTCAAAATCTTTTATAGCATCAGCATTTTGAGAAAACTCACCTTTTTCATTGGAGGTAATAGCGACTATCAATTTTCGTTTGTTTAATCCAGCAAGCTCTATGATATCAAATTTAGTTTCTGTTTTTTCAAAACTCAATTTATCATCTATTTTAAAAACCTTTAGTGATGAGGATTCTGTCTGATTAAACACGCTTTTATCGTCCTTGCTTTTTGGCTCTCCTCCGCAGCCTGAAAGTAAGATGGAGGTAACAATAATAATTGAGGGAAGTAATTTTTTGTTTGCTTTCATTTTATAAGTTTTAATTATGATAAGCTTTTAACGTATTTAGGAGCAAAGATATTACTGTCATCGGCCCTACACCGCCCGGTACTGGTGTAATCGCACTTGTTTTTTGTGCTACTTCATCGAATTTTACATCGCCTTTTAGTCGCCATCCAGCTTTGGCTGTGGAGTCAGAAACACGTGTTGTGCCTACATCGATTACTACTGCACCTTCTTTCACCATATCAGCAGTCAAAAACTCAGGCTTTCCAAGTGCAGCAATTATAATATCTGCATTTAAGCAAATTTCTTTCAAGTTTTGTGTCTTTGAATGACAAACAGTGACTGTAGCATTGCCAGTTTTTGCAGCACCTGAGAGTAAAATACTCACTGGTCTACCGACTATATTACTTCGACCAATAACTACACAATTTTTACCCGCAGTTTCTATGTCATATCGTTCTAAAATTTTAGTAATGCCTAGGGGAGTTGCCGAAACAAAACATGGCAAACCTAAGGTCATTTTACCAACATTTACAGGGTGAAAACCATCAACATCTTTTTGCGGATTTATAGACAAAAGAATTTTATCTGCATCAATCCCTTTGGGAAGTGGAAGCTGAACTATAAATCCATCAATCTCGTCATTATAGTTTAATTTCTCTACTTCAATCAAAAGTTGAGCTTCTGTGATAGTATCTTCAAAGCGCAACAAGGTAGATTGAAAACCTACTTGCTCGCAGGCTTTTACTTTATGCCCTACATAAGTCTCACTCCCGCCATCATTACCTATTAAAATAGCAGCGAGATGAGGAGGCCTCTTCCCAGATTTAACGATTTCAGAAACAGTAGACGCAATCTCTGTTTTCAACTCATCAGCGAGTTTTTTACCATCTAGGATTAATGGGTTCGGCATATAATTAATCATTCAATTTTAAGACTGAAATAAAGGCTTCTTGAGGTACTTCTACTTTACCAAATTGACGCATTTTTTTCTTTCCCTTCTTCTGCTTTTCTAGGAGTTTTCGTTTTCTCGATATATCACCTCCATAACATTTTGCAGTTACATCTTTTCGCAATGCAGAAATGGTTTCGCGGGCTATGATTTTAGCTCCGATAGCAGCTTGTATAGGTATCGTAAATTGTTGCTTAGGGATGAGATCTTTCAATTTCTCACACATTCTTCGGCCAAAATCTTCAGCTTTACTACGGTGTATCATAGCACTAAAAGCATCTACTTTTTCAGCATTCAATAAAATATCTAAACGCACTAAATCGCCTGGTCTATAGTCTATACGATGGTAGTCAAAAGAAGCGTAACCTCTCGAAATAGATTTTAGCTTATCATAAAAATCAAAAACAATTTCTGCCATTGGCATTTCAAACATCATCTCTACCCTATCCTCAGTTAAATAGGTTTGATTAATCAGAATACCACGCTTGTCCATACAGAGCTTCATAATAGCTCCGATATACTCTGGTTTTGTAATTACTTGTGCTCGTATATAAGGCTCATCTATAGAGTCTAGACGCTGTACCTCTGGCATATCTGCAGGGTTGTTAATAATGATTTCAGAGCCATCTGTCAAATAAGCATTATAAGAAACTTGAGGCACAGTGGTAATGATCGCCATATCGTACTCTCGCTCAAGTCGCTCAGTCACTATCTCTAAATGGAGCAATCCTAAAAATCCACATCTAAATCCAAAACCTAAAGCAATTGAAGTTTCTGGTTCAAAAACTAAAGAAGCATCATTGAGCTGAAGCTTTTCTAAAGAGTCGCGAAGGTCGGCATAGTCATCATTATCCATCGGATAAATTCCTGCAAATACCATCGGCTTTACATCTTCAAATCCATGAATAGCCTCGCTACAAGGATTGGTAGCAGATGTAATAGTATCCCCAACTTTAATTTCCTTTGAATTTTTAATACCTGTGATGATATAGCCTACATCACCAGTTTTTACTTCTTGCCTTGGCTCCATGTCAAAGCGCAAAATACCCACCTCGTCAGCAACATATTCTTTGGCTGTATGGAAAAACTTAACCATATCACCTTTTTTTACGGAGCCATCAATAACTCTGTAATAGGCGATAACGCCTCTAAATGAATTGAATAATGAATCAAAAATCAACGCACGAAATGGAGCATCTTCATTACCACTCGGAGAGGGAATTCGTTCTACGATAGCTCTAAGGATAGCATCTACACCTTCTCCAGTTCTGCCGCTAGCTCTAATGATTTCTTCTCTTTTACAGCCTGTTAGATTTATCATTTGATCTTCAACAAGCTCTGGATCAGCACCAGGCATATCAATCTTGTTGATAACAGGGATTATCGTCATCCCTAATTCTACAGCGAGATAAAGATTAGAAATAGTTTGAGCCTGAATGCCTTGGGAAGCATCTACCAGCAAAAGTACACCTTCGCATGCTGCTAGAGACCTTGATACTTCATAAGAAAAATCAACATGACCAGGAGTATCTATGAGATTGAAAGCGTATTTCTGACCATCTTGTAAATAATCCATTTGTATAGCATGGCTCTTAATGGTAATTCCACGCTCGCGTTCTAAATCCATGTTATCAAGCACCGTATCCATCATCTGGCGCTCAGATATAGTTTTAGTCGTTTCAATAAGTCTATCTGCAAGGGTGCTCTTGCCGTGATCTATGTGTGCTATAATGCAAAAATTACGAATGTTTTTCATAAGCTGCGAAAATAACATAATAACAACTAAATAGACTAATTTTTTTCGACATTTAAGGAAATTGAATTGTGGAGGTTGTATTGATGGATTTTAGACTATTCAATCTTTGATTTTTGAAGTTTATACACATCTAACTTAGTTTACCAAAAATGATAGACTACATGAATTAAAATCTTCAAATCTCCTCCCCAATCAATACCCATATAACTCTTCTAAGCTGATTTGCTTTACTTGCCCTAATGATGCAAGATAATTCATATCCAGATCAGCTTTATTTCCAATGACCAAATACACAAATGGCTTTTGTTTAATCTCACTGTCAAAAAAAGCTTGCACATCTTCAAACTTCATTTTATTACATTGTTCATAAACATCTTTTCTGATATCATAGTCTATTCCTTGCTTTTGATTTTTTCTGTAAGTGGCAAAAATGGCATCGCGAGTAATACGCTCACTCCTGATCTGATTTAGAATAGCGGTTTTTGCTAAATCAAAGTTTTGCTCTGAACGTGGGAGTTCATTGAGTAATTCATTAAGTCTAGATACAGCAGCAGGCATTTTGTCTGATTGTGTTCCCACAAATCCGTTTATATAATCAGCTTTTCCTTGTTTTCTGGCTATAATATATCCTCCCCATGCAGAATAAGCTAATGCCATTTTTTCTCTAATTTCTTGAAATACTACCGATGCCATACTGCCTCCGAAGTATTCATTAAAAACAGCAGCTTGAGGAAAACGCACTTTGTCCAATGGCTTTCCTTTTGAAAGCATATAAATCTGAGCTTGCTTCATATTATAATTTGCGAATAAAACTATTGGCTGTAAAATATACTGCTCTATAAATTGCTCTTGAGAAGCCATAGTTTCTAATGGATAGTTTGGTTTATGTTTTAGCTCTATAATATTTTTTACTTCAGCTATTGGCTTCTGTCCAAAGTAATAAACAATATGCTCTACATCTATCAATGATTTTATTTGTTTCTCAAGAAGAGTAGTATTCAGGTTCTTCAATTCATCATTTGATAACACAGAATTAAAAGGATTTTTAGCTCCATATTTTGCATAGTTCATCAACCCCTCAAATAAGATTACATCTTTATCTAATTTCAAATCCGTTCTCTTTTTAAACACATCTGCCACAAAATTCTCATAGACAACTTTATCAACTTTTGCATTTCTTAGAACATATTCCAATAAAACCAAGCCATTCTCCATGTTCTTTTCTAATCCTGAAAGAGAAACCACCGACTCTTCTCTTCCAACAGAAACCGCATACTCTAATCCAAGCTTATAAAATTCTTGTTTTAGCTCAGAAGAGGAATACTTATCTGTATACATGTAAGGTAAGAAATCCAAGGCTAATGATAAAATTGGGTCGTGGTCGGTTCCTTTTG
>JBIKJU010000010.1:0-21567 GCA_044360745.1 Chitinophagales bacterium | reverse complement strand
CTTCATATGACATTTGTTGGTCACCAACTTTAATCCCCGATGAAGGTATAAAAATATTTTGAGGAGCTGTACACATTTGTCCTGTATATAGCGATAAAGAAAATGCTATGTTTTGGAGTACTGGAGCTAAGTCTGAAACAGAGTCTAAGATCACAGAATTAACTCCTGCTTTTTCTGTAAAAGTAGTTTTGCCTGACAATGACTCAATATAGTTTCCAAATGCACTACCTCCAGTATAGTCAATAAGTTTCACAATAGGATTTTCTGCCAATTCTTTAGTTAATGGTTTGGATAGCGTATCAACTGCAAGTTGACAAATATTAGTATCAAATCCACCTTCCTTTAATGCCGCTTGTATCTCAGCTACCACTACAGCCATTGGATAAATAGATTTTGGATGTGGTTTTACAATTACTGTATTTCCAGTTATTAAAGAAGCAAAAATTCCTGGTACAGAGTTCCAAGTAGGAAAAGTAGAACAACCAATAACCAAGCTTACACCCTTTGCTACCGGCTTAAATTTCTTATTTAACTTTAAAACACTTTTACCTGCGGGTTTCTCCCAAACTACTTCATTTGGAAATCGAGTAGCCTCTTGATAGCCCATTGCTAACGCTTCTAGTGCCCTATCATTAGCATGAGGGCCTGAAGCTTGAAACGACATCATAAAAGATTGCCCAGTGGTATGCTGGGTAGCATGAGCAATTTCAAAAAACCGATTTTTTACTCTTTCTAATGCATCCACTAAAATGTCAGCCCTATCATCTACTAGAGTTTCTTTCCAAGCACCAAATGCCCTACTTGCTCTCACTATTAATGTATCAATATCAAAAGTAGGATAGGTTAGTCCTATTTCCTGCATGGTATAGGGAGAGACTTCCTCTCCACTCCAAGCCACTGGATTAGTCTGCAATAATCCACAAAACTGCTTGCCTAGTTGTGCTTCAAAATCAGCTTTACCTTTTAATGGAGCTTCCTCTCCATAGGATTTTGGATGTTCAGGATATTGTGCAAAAAATATTCTTTCTTGATTGGCTTTTGAGGCTCTTTCTATGATTTCTTTGTATTCCGGTCTTAATGGCATGGTATTATATTTATGCCTCTAAATTATATGTAAAAATGGGATTAAAAAGTTTATAGCTTATAAAAGTTACTTTTTTTATGATGAAAGTGGTCTTTTAATACTTTTGCAATATGCTAAAAAATGGGCTGATCCTTTTTTCATTCTTAATAGTCTTTTTACCCATATTTTCTCAAATAGAAAATGCAAGAAATTATACTACACAAAAAATTAGAGAGCAGATAAGTTTAGATGGAGAACTAAATGAACAAATCTGGAAAACAGGTAATAAGATAAAAGATTTTATACAAAATTTTCCGACAGATACTCTACTAGCAAAATCAAACACTGAGGCTATATTGGTCTATGACACTAAAGGAATCTACGTGGCTTTGATTTGTTTTGATACTCTAAAAGGAAAAAAAATTGTGCAATCGTTAAAGCGTGATTTTTCTGTCACTAAAAATGATGCAATAGTAGTAACTCTATCGCCTCTAAATGACAAAAACACTGGATTTAGCTTTGGAGTAAATGCTGAAGGCGCTCAACGAGAAGGTTTAATATCAACAGGTGGCATAGGAGGAGTATCTACCTCATGGGATAACAAATGGTTTTCCGCAACTAAACAATATGCTGATAAATGGATTACTGAAATGTTTATCCCTTTCAAAACACTAAGATATAAGAATGGCAGCACTGAGTGGGGATTAAATATTGCTAGATTTGACTATAAACGAAATGAAACATCAAATTGGAATAGAGTACCTAGAGGATTAAATGTATCTCATCTTGGCTTTGCAGGTACTTTGCATTTTGAGGAGCCTTTAGTCAAAACTGGATCTAATATTTCAGTTATTCCTTTTGTTTTAGGTGGTGTAAATTATAATTATGACAGAACAGGCACTTCAATCAAAAACTTAGCCTCAATAGGAGGGGATGTGAAATTTGGTGTGACGTCATCATTGAATTTAGACCTGACCTTCAACCCAGACTTTGCTCAAGTTGAAGTTGATGACCAAGTAGTAAATCTCGACAGGTTTGAGCTATTTTTCCCTGAAAGGAGACAGTTTTTCCTTGAAAATGCAGATATGTTTGATCAGTTTGGATTTAGTAGAATTAGGCCATTTTTTTCAAGACGGGTAGGACTCAATAATGGTAAAATTATCCCTATTGCAGTAGGAGCTAGACTCAGTGGCAATATAGATAAAAACTGGAGAGTAGGATTGATGAACATCCAAACTTTAAAATCTGAAGAAGCGAAAACTGCACCACAAAATTTTACAGTAGCTGCTTTCACCAGAAGGGTTTTAAATCGCTCATTTGTTGGTTTAATTGCCACACATAAACAAAACATAGCAAGTAAAGACAAATCATTTAATAGCTTATTAGGATCAGATTTTAATTTTTTATTAAAAAATAACTTTTGGCGTGGTAGAATATTCTATCATCATACGTTTACAAATGCTCTTCTATCAGATGCGGGAGCTACTGCGATGTGGCTCATGTATAGGACTTCAAAATGGAATATTCAATGGAATCATGAATACATCGGCAAAAACTATATAGCAGAAATGGGCTTTGTGCCTCGAAAAGGAGTATTTCGTCTTGAACCTTCAATAAGCAGAACCTTCTTTGCTAAAAAAAGGAAAGTGTTTTCACATACAATAGGATTTTATAATAATTCTTATTATTCCCCATATCATCGCTTTTTGTCAATAGATCAGTTAAATAATTTTCACTATGATATTACGTTTTTAAACACCTCTCTTTTGTCGTTCAATTTCAATGAAATCCAAACTAGGCTTCAAACTAAGTTTGACCCAACTCAAATAGGAAATGCTTTACATGAAATAGGAAATTACCATTATAGAAATGGATCGGTATCATTCACTTCTGATTTTAGAAAAGCTTTCAACTTTAATATAAGAGTTTTAGGGGGATCGTTCTTTAGTGGACATAGGCTAAACTATAGCACTACATTTTTCTATCGAGTACAGCCCTATGTAAGCTTTAGCTTAAATATTGAAAGAAATGAATTGTTTTTTAGAAAACCTTTTAAAAATGCTCATCTGACTCTTCTGAATTTCAAATCTGAAGTTTCATTTACAAAGGATATTTTCTTTAATACTATAGTACAGTATAACACCCAAAGCAAAGCATTTGGCACAAATATTAGACTGCAATGGAGATTCAAACCTATGAGTGACCTTTATATTGTTTATACTGATAATTATACTGATCAGTTTATTCCAAGAAGTAGAGCGTTTGCAATCAAACTAAATTATTGGATTTCGCTATAAGCGTACTTTGTTTTAATTATATAAACATAAGTGGTGGAAAGTTAGTTCAATAACTATTATCGCATTCATTACATTTGGTGCATGCAAGACACATATAGACATAAGGGTTTGCGAAAAAGAATGATTAGTATTTTACAAGAGCTTGGAATAACTGATAACCGAGTTTTAGAGGCTATGGGAAAAATTCCAAGACATTTATTTTTAAGCAAGGAAAGTATATTTGATGAAACAGCATACGAAAATAAAGCCTTTCAAATTGGCAATGGACAAACAATTTCGATGCCTTTTACAGTAGCCTATCAATCACAAATTCTTGAAATAGCAAAAGGAGATAAAGTACTTGAAATAGGAACAGGCAGTGGGTATCAAGCCGCTGTACTCGCAGAGCTAGGGGCTCAAGTTTTTTCTATTGAAAGACAAAAACTACTGTTTGACAAAACTTCCATTTTTTTAAAAGAGATGGGGTATCAAAAAATAAAAACATTTTTTGGAGATGGTTTTGCTGGATTGCCAGCATTTGCTCCTTTCGACAAAGTGATAATTACTGCTGCTGCTCCCGAGTTGCCCAAAAAATTAATAGATCAAATGATGATTGGAGGGCAAATGGTAATCCCATTAGATGATAGCGACTCTACTAAAATGAAACGCATTACAAAAATTGATGAGCAAGAGATTTTAGTAGAACAGTTTATTGACTGTTCTTTTGTTCCTATGCTTAAGGGTAAAAACTATTAAACATTTTATCACATTTTAAAATAAAAAAGTGCGATTCACAGTGTGAATCGCACTTTTCTTTAATACAAATGTTGCTTTTATTTATTTGATCCAGCTTTTAGACCAGGATGTGGAGCAGGAGGGTTACTATCTCCAGTTTCTCCATCTGTTGCATAACGCATTTCAACTTTTCTTGAGCGCTTCTTTTCTAGCGGTGAAGCATTGTTTGCTTTAGCTCCTCCTTCATATTTCACGATAAAGCGATCTCTTGATACGCCATATTTATCGGCTAAATAGTCTACTACTGAGTATGAACGATTGTATGCTAATTGCTCATTATACTTTCTATCATTTTTAGACTCATCTTTACCTGTGATTACAAGTCTAATATCAGGACACATTTGCAATCTTTCAGCAATGGTATGAAGAGTACCTTCGTTGTTAGGATCTAAATAATACTTATCATCATCAAAGTATATACTTGGAAGCTCCATCTTAGAACAGTCGTATCCACCACGACCAGCTCCTCCGCCTCCAGCATTTTTGCCCATTTCATCACAACAAGAAGGAGGAGGTACTTGAGCCACTCCAAATTGGTCTATTGGATATCCTGGAGGAGAATAAGGTTCTTTGTCATCACAATCTGCTATACCATCTTTATCGCTATCTAAAGCTACACCTCTCACATCAACAGGGCAATCCTTTTTAGTGTTTGGCTCTTTATCTAGTCTATTAGGAACACCATCACCATCATCATCTTTGTTCAAATCTTCAGCGATTTTATCAGGGTCTACATCACTAAGTTTTTTATAAGTATAGTCCATAGGATTTAACCAATATAAAGGCTCTGTTCTATTTTTAGAACCAATATGGAAACCAAGGTTGATACTCGTATACGAAATATTATCATAATCTCTAGTAAATCCATTATGCTCATCTTGTTGCCATCTATATCCATCTAATAGATCATTTCCTGTAAGTGTCACCCTTTGTTCAAGTGAAATAGACATAAACTTGGCTGGTCTAAAGCTTATTCCACCTCCTACATTAAATGCGGGGATAAATGTCCAAAATTTAATACCAGGCTGATTTTTGTCATTATCAGTATAAGTTTCATATGTTCCATCTAGCTGATTTTTCAACTGATTTAAAACTGATTTTCTAACATTTTTATCATTGTTTACATATGGACTAGACTTGCCTTTTACCCATATATCTTGAATTTCTGAAAAATCGTACACTTGACCATTGGCATCTAATGCATCATAACGAGTTTGAGTCATTAAACCACTAGCTCCTACAAAAGCGTAAATATTCCACTTAGTACGCTCTCTATGAAAAAGTAAATTTCCAACATTAATAATGGCTTCTAAATTAGCTTGATGAGCCCAAGTCCTATAATTGTAAACAAACATTTTATTTAAGTCATAACCAAGTCGAGTATTTGCAGCAGTAAGTCTTGGATTGTCATAATAATTTGGTCCGTTTAAATCAAGATATGATGGAGATCCGCCCAATCCATTGGTATTAGGAGATGGATTAAGCGCTCTATTAAACGATAAATTTTCATCTCTCTCCCAGTTCCTGCCAGTCATTAGCATAAAATTGTAACCCAATCTTAATGAGAAAATATAACCTAAAGACTTTCTTACATTCAAACCTACTCCAAAATTTTGGTCGGGACGTTGCCAATAAGGCTTTACATCACCACTTACCATCGCCATACCAAAATTCAACCCAATTTCCCATTTATCTTTTGGCTTACTTGGAAAATGATACTGCTTGTTTAAGTAAGCCTTTTGTTGCTCCTCTTTCTTTTTAGAGCCTTTTTGGAAAGGCATAGAGTCGGTATCGTACCTTGGTTGCAAAGGTTGACTTATTTTCTTTCTCTCATAATAGTTATAAGTCTTAGACTCTTTGTCAGACTTAAAAAATTGTTCTTGATTTTGATTTTCCTTTTTTGATTTCCCACTTTTGTCTCTATCTTGAGCAATGGAAGAATTCATGTTAACAATAAATAAAAAGGATAGCAAGCTGAAGAGTGTAATGTTGTTCATAGTAGGTTGAATTGATACAAAAGTATATTTTTATTTTTAAAAAATGTAAATGTAACATTATTAAAATCTCATAATTATCAACAAAATGGATGCCAAGAGTATCTTTTTCATTTGAATTTTTAGCTTTGCGCCCAATTTAAAATAATGAAAAATTTAAGAAACATCGCTATTATTGCACACGTAGACCACGGAAAGACTACATTAATGGATAAAATCCTCCACCATTGTGAGCTTTTTAGAGACAACCAACAAACTGGAGAGTTGATTCTAGATAATAATGACCTTGAAAGAGAAAGAGGTATTACAATTTTAGCTAAAAATGTTTCTGTAGAATATAATGGCTATAAAATAAACTTGATTGACACTCCTGGTCACGCGGACTTTGGGGGAGAAGTAGAAAGAGTTTTGAATATGGCTGATGGTGTTTTGCTCCTTGTTGATGCTTTTGAAGGGCCAATGCCTCAAACTCGATATGTGTTATCAAAAGCCATAGCACTTAAAAAGAAACCTATCGTTGTTATAAACAAAGTAGATAAGGAAAATTGCAGACCAGATGAGGTACACGAAAATGTTTTTGATTTGATGTTTAACCTAGATGCTACTGAGGAGCAATTAGCTTTCCCGGTAGTATATGGTGCAGCTAAAGCTGGATGGATGGGACCAGACTGGAAAACTAAGACTGATGATGTATCGTACTTGTTAGATAAAGTAATAGAATGTATACCTTCTCCTCCATACGTAGAAGGTACTGTACAAATGCAAATCACATCTCTTGATTTCTCATCTTTTATTGGAAGAATTGCTATTGGAAGAATTGCGAGAGGTGAATTACTTAATGGTCAGCAAATTTCTTTAGTAAAAAGAGATGGTAGAATCCAAAAATCAAAGATCAAAGAACTTTATGTTTTCTCTGGTTTAGGTAAACTAAAAACCGAAAAAGTAGTTTGTGGGGATATTTGCGCGGTAGTAGGGATAGACGGATTCGATATTGGTGATACTATCGCAGATTTTGAAAATCCAGAGGCTCTTCCTCCTATTTCTATTGATGAGCCAACGATGAGCATGGTATTTACTGTAAATAACTCTCCTTTTTTCGGGAAAGAAGGCAAGTTTGTAACCTCTCAGAAATTAAAAGAAAGATTAGAGAAAGAGCTTGAAAAAAATCTTGCTTTAAGAGTAGAGCCTACTGATTCTGCCGACACTTTTAATGTGTTTGGTAGAGGAATCTTACACCTTTCAGTGTTGATAGAAACTATGAGGAGAGAAGGTTATGAGCTCCAAATTGGTAATCCTAGAGTAATAACTAAAATAATTGATGGTCAAAAAAATGAGCCGATTGAAATCTTGACTATAGATGCTCCAGAAACAGTAGCTGGGAAATGTATAGAAATCATAACTCAAAGAAAAGGTTCGCTTATTGCGATGGAACCAAAAGGTGATTTAATGCACGTAGAATTTGAAATACCTTCGAGGGGTATTATTGGCCTTAGAACATTGATATTAAATACTAGTGCTGGGGAAGCCATTATGGCACATAGATTTAGCAAATATGAGCCTTGGAAGGGCGATATTCCTTCAAGAATTTCAGGTGTGCTTATCTCTATGGAAACTGGCAAGTCTATCACATATGCTATGGATAAATTGCAAGATAGAGGTAAGTTTTTCTTAGACCCAGGTGAAGATATCTACGAAGGTCAAATTTTAGGTGAGCATATCAGACCAAATGACCTGGTTGTCAATATTTCTAAAACTAAACAGCTTACAAACTTTAGAGCTTCAGGAACTGATGACAAATCATCATTACCTCCTGCTATAAAAATGAGTTTGGAAGAAGCTATGGAATATATTCAAGAAGACGAGTACGTGGAAGTAACACCAAAATCAATTCGACTCAGAAAAATTTATCTAAACGAAAATGATAGAAAAAGAGCTGCTAAATAGCTCTTTGGTATCTTTTTCACTTCAATTTACATTTTATTTACAACTATGTTAACAAAATATGACATATTCATGACAACAATGTTATGCTTTTATGCGTATTTAGTAAAAACAAAAGATATGCAAAACGAAACCATTGTAAATTACTTGATGATAGCAACTTGTTTTGCTTTACTGTTTTTCATAATAATAGGCTCTAAAATTGCTGACCATAGCATAGCCATGCAAATGGTTTTGGACGCTGCTAAATAAGAAATCATTAAGCAAAAGTTGCTAACATTTAAGCAACACATATGCTCTAATTTGTGGGTTTGATTATTTTCGCCCAAATCTTACCTACTCATGCCAAGAGACACATCCATCAAATCCGTTTTAATTATCGGATCTGGACCAATAATCATAGGACAAGCCTGCGAATTTGACTACTCTGGCTCACAAGCTGCACGAAGTCTAAGAGAAGAAGGCATAAAAGTCACTCTCCTCAACTCAAATCCAGCTACCATCATGACCGACCCATTGGTTGCTGATAAGGTTTATCTTCTTCCTATTACTATCAATTCGGTTTTGAACATTTTAGCAGAAAATGAAATTGACTGCGTACTACCTACTATGGGTGGACAAACTGCACTCAATTTATGTATGGAAGCATATGAAATGGGTATTTGGGAAAAACATAATGTCCGAGTAATAGGCGCTGATTTTGATGCCATCGAAAAAACTGAAAATAGAGAGCGCTACCGCCAGTGGATGCTTGAGTTGGGGATAGGAGTATCACCATCTATTACCGCAAACTCATTCTTAGAAGGTAAAGAAGCTGCTCAAAAAATAGGATATCCATTAGTTATTAGACCAAGCTTTACGCTCGGTGGCTGGGGTGGTGGTTTTGTCCATTCTAAAGATGACTTTGAAGAAAAACTACAGAGAGGACTCTCAGCATCACCAACTCATGAAGTTTTGGTGGAGAAAGCTGTACTCGGCTGGAAAGAATATGAGCTTGAAGTGATGAAAGACAAAATTGGAAATTTTGTAGTGATATGCACAGTAGAGAATTTCGACCCAATGGGAGTTCATACTGGAGATTCAATCACTGTAGCACCAGCTATGACACTCTCTGACACAGTTTACCAAAAAATGAGAAACTATGCGCGGATGATGATGATGGATTTAGGGTCTTTTGCGGGTGGATGCAATGTGCAATTTGCTGTTGATCCAGAAACTGAGGATATTATTTCTATTGAAATGAATCCACGAGTGTCGAGATCGTCAGCATTAGCCTCTAAAGCTACAGGATACCCTATAGCAAAAATCGCTGCAAAGCTTGCAATAGGATACAACTTAGATGAGCTAAAAAATCAAATTACAAAAACAACATCTGCATTTTTTGAACCATCATTAGATTATGTGATAGTAAAAATACCACGTTGGAATTTTGACAAATTTGCTGGTTGCGATGATACCTTAGGCTTACAAATGAAGAGCGTAGGCGAAGTGATGGCAATCGGTAGAAGTTTTCAAGAAGCTCTACAAAAAGCTTGTCAATCGCTTGAAAATAGTAGGATTGGACTTGGCGCAGATGGCAAAACTTGGAACAGTACAGACGATATGCTTCAGGGAATAAAAGTGCCAAGTTGGGATAGAGTATTCAGAATTTATGATGCCCTAAAACTCGGTGTACCATTTAAAACAATACAAGAAATTTCAAAAATAGATCCTTGGTTTTTAAATCAAATTTCTGACTTAGTAGATACTGAAAAACAAGTAAGAAAATTGGCGCTAAAAAACATAGATGCTAAACTGATGCTAGAATTGAAACAAAAGGGGTATTCAGACCTACAGCTAGCATACCTCACAGGTTCTACCGAAGATGAAGTCTATTACTATAGAAAAGCATTAGGTATAAAACGCATCTACAAATTAGTAGATACTTGTGCTGCAGAATTTGAAGCTAAGACGCCTTACTTTTATTCTAGTTTTGAAGCACAACCTGAAAATGAAGACGATAAGAAATATTTTTCTGAACTCAACAATGAAAGCATAGTCACTGAGAAAAAGAAAGTCATTGTGTTAGGCTCTGGGCCAAACAGAATTGGTCAAGGCATAGAATTTGACTACTGCTGTGTTCATGGCATATTAGCTATCAAGGAAGCAGGATTTGAAGCTATCATGATGAATTGTAATCCAGAAACAGTTTCTACAGATTTTGACATAGCGGATAAGCTCTACTTTGAACCCGTATTTTGGGAACACCTTAGAGAACTTATCGACCATGAAAAACCTGAAGGTGTAATCGTTCAGCTCGGTGGGCAAACTGCACTAAAACTCTCTAAAAACCTAAGAGATAATGGCATTAAAATCATAGGAACATCTTATGATAATATGGACATAGCTGAAGATAGAGAGCGTTTTTCAGATTTATTAAAACATCTAAATATTCCTTATCCAGAATATGGAGCTGCCAAAAATGCTGAAGAAGGGATATTAGTAGCTCATAGAGTAGGGTATCCAGTGCTAGTTCGCCCATCTTATGTACTTGGAGGTCAGCGAATGCGAATTGTAATTGATGATATGGAGCTTACGGAGAGTGTTATCAAAATCATGAAACATTTTCCAGATAATAATATTTTGATTGACCATTTTCTAGATAGAGCAGAAGAAGCTGAAATTGATGCTATTTTTGATGGAGACCAAGTTGAAATAATGGGTGTGATGGAACATATAGAGCCCGCTGGCATTCACTCTGGCGACTCAAACTCCGTGTTGCCACCTTACAAACTATCAGAAAATGTAATAGGACTAATGAAAGAATACACTGAGAAAATCGCAAGAGCATTAGATATCAGAGGCCTTATTAATATTCAGTTCGCTATTAAAAACGAGAAAGTATATGTGATAGAGGCTAACCCTCGTGCTTCAAGAACGACTCCTTTTATATGCAAAGCTTATAATATCCCTTATTTAAATTATGCTACAAAAGTGATGCTTGGTACAAACAAACTAAAGGACTTTACATACTACAAGAGACTCATTGGCTATGCCATAAAAGAACCAGTGTTTAGTTTTGAAAAATTCCCAAATGTATCGAGAGAACTCGGCCCTGAAATGAAATCAACAGGTGAGGCTATTCGATTTATAAAAGATCTTTATGATCCTCACTTTAGAGAATTATACAAGAAGAAAAGTATGATGTTGAGTAAATAAGATTAATATGATTTTATAAATCTTTAAAACATATTCATAAATATTCTAAGACAACCTAACCTACTTCTTCTTACCCTCTTTTTGGACAGCTGGCGCTGGTTCTGTTGGCTTCGCTTCCCCCTTTGACACGGCTTCTTTCTTTTCGCTTTCCAGACGGTCTATCAACTTCAAATTGCCCTTAGGGAGCTCAAATTCAGGCGCTAATCTAATTGCATCTTCAAACAACTTTCTAGCAACATCGCTCTGATTAAGCTCAAGAGAAATTATACCTTTAATATTCAATGCTGCTGCTTTTGCTATTATACTTTGTGATTTATTATCTTGCAATCGTATCATCACTTTCTGAGTTTCTGATTCAGGCGATGCTATAATTTTGTCTAATGATTCTGCCGCTTCTCCATACCGTTTTAATTGATATTGTATGGCAGCTATTTGATATAGATGAAAAACTTGTTTGCTTTCTTTATAGACCTTTTCAAAGTCAGTCAATGCTTCTTTCAATGCACCTAAACTTTGTTTACTTACTGCAGCTACTTCCAATAAATCAAAACGATTAGGCTTTTCTTTTAAAATATCCTCTGCCATAGCATTTGCTTGCCCAAATCTCTCTCCTGCGAAATAGATAAATACTAAAGAGTCGCGCAAATCTTTACGCTCTGGCTTGATAGCCATAGCAGTATATAATGCTGTGACAGCAGTGGGCAAATCGTAATACTTCAGTGCGCTTTTATAAGTTTCCATTTGAACCTTAAACATATCTTGTGCATTTGCAAAGCCAATACTGAGTATGAAGAAAACTACAACTATGTTCTTTTTCATTTATCTTATTTTAAATTCAAATGAGCAAAAATTATTCCAAAAAGCGCACATTAATTTATAAAATTTTGCATTTGGGTTTGTGCTTCTTTTGCTTTTAAAGCTGCTGCTTCTGCAAAATCTTGTCCATTAGATGCGTAAATTATCTGACGTGCTGAATTTATTAATAGTCCACTATCTGCATTTAAGCCATACTGACACACAGTGTCAATATCGCCTCCTTGTGCTCCTACTCCGGGTACTAAAAAGAAATAATCGGGTGCTAATGAGCGAACATTAGCTATGTCTAAATCATTCGTAGCACCCACCACTATCATGAGGTTTTCTTTACTACCCCAATCTTGTAGCTGTGTGACCACTTTTTTATAGAGCGCACTTTGCTCATCTGGCCATCGCTGAAAATCATTTGCACCTTTATTTGACGTAAGACCTAAAACAATTACCCATTTATCTTTATACTCTAAAAAAGGCAAAACGCTATCGCTACCCATGTAAGGCGAAACCGTGACAGCATCAAAATGAAGATATTCAAAGAAAGTTTTTGCATACATCTTAGACGTATTGCCGATATCGCCACGTTTAGCATCGGCTATCAAAAAAACAGGCTCATTAAGTGAACGAATATAGGCTACTGTTTTCTCGAGCGATTGCCAGCCTTTCACTCCCATACACTCATAAAAAGCAATATTAGGTTTATAGGCTACAGCATAGGGCATAGTAGCATCTATAATAGCTTTATTGAATTGAAAAACAGGGTCATCTGAGTCTAATAAGTGTGGAGGAATCAATGATAAATCTGTATCTAAGCCTACACAAAGCATAGATTTTTTGGCAAGAATCAAATTTACTAACTCGCTATAGATCATCTTCAGGGAAAAAATTTAAAGGTATGATTTTAGTAATTTCTGGGACAGCCTGCATGATAGAAGTTTCTATTCCCGTCTTAAAGGTCATATAGCTTTGTGGGCAAGTACCGCAAGCTCCAATTAATCGAATTTTCAACACATTGTCAGCTGTAAGCTCCTCTACTTTTACATCTCCACCATCGGTGTTGAGATATGGGCGCACCTGCTCTAATGCTTGCTCTATTCGCGCTAATATACTCTCTGATGTATTCATAATATCGCAAATCTAAAAGAATATGCGAAGAGTGCTAAGATTTTATATCTTTTAAATTAAATAGCTTTGGGGTTATAACCTTATTTTTTAATATCACTCACTTCATTACATCTAACAGTCAAGCTCACTATTTTACAACACTCAACCGCTTAACAAATTCGCCTTTTTGGGTTTGCATTTTAATAACATAAATCCCTGTTTGTAAATTACTCAAATCGAGTTGATGCTTGAGTTTCTCTGTTGTTATTGTATCTCCAACTTTTCGGCCTTGTAGATCATATATTGAAACCTGCTTTTCACCTTCTAATATTACAAAATCTATTATTGTATTTTCTGATGCAGGATTTGGATATAAACTCACGATTGATGCTAATGGGAGGTCTCCAAGTCCTGTATAAAAGCCCAAAAAGACTGTCGTGTCTATTACACAGCCATATTCATTTTTGACATACAAGCGATGCAATCCATAATCAAAGGAAGTAAAAGTAGCCAACGATTGATAAGCTCCACCATCCAAAGCAAATAAGAGTTGATCATTACCAGCACTTGCGTTGACTATAAAATTCCCTGGATTTGAGCCACTAATAGGAATTATTGTAATCCCAGCAATTGAAATGGGCTGTGGTCTATCAAAGAAAAAATAGCGTGTTTGTGAGCAACTTCCATCAGATATAGTAAGGCTATATTCTCCCACCCCTAGCGATGATATAGAGGAAGTAGTATCTCCTGTAGACCAGCTGTATTGGAGTGGTGATAAGCTATTGATAACAATCGCTCCAGTAGAGCTATCAGCACAATTGATTTCTGTTTTTATTATTTCGACATCAAACAAACAAGATGCACAATCAAAAGACTGTACATTTCTAAATGCTCGATACAAATTTAATCTGCCATTAGATGAAACTCTATTATTCATTCCATTTGCCCGCTCTACTCCTCTCAGTAAAAACTGCTTCATCTCTAGTGCCATAGAATCTGGCTTAGCTTTGTATGCAGTGACAAACTGACTACAAGCCACAGCATACATTGAGGCTATAGATGCAGATACTTGCGGTGTAGCCATTGATGTGCCAGAAGACCACCCGTAGCTATTGCT
The DNA here is from genome assembly GCA_044360745.1 of Chitinophagales bacterium. Taxonomy (GTDB): domain Bacteria; phylum Bacteroidota; class Bacteroidia; order Chitinophagales; family LD1; genus CALAYL01. Next base: position 7,269 of record JBIKJU010000010.1, on the reverse strand, counting down.
AATAGTAGGATAAGTGGCGTAAATGGAAGTACCTGGTGCTCCAATATCAATTGTATTTTTGCCAAAGGCTGCTCCTGTTACTTTATTGTCTTGTCTGTTAGTAGCTGTAACACTCACCATAAAATCGCTACTGCATGCCGAAGGTACATCATTTACATCATCCACATTGACATTAGAATTTGGCGAAGCTACGGCACTCAAAATACCTCGCTTTCCTAATGAATCATACATACTACACCAAACGGGATAATCAACTGGATTTGCGCCAAAACTACCCACCCCAAAAGAGGCATTACTTGACACTATAAAAGCACCTTGAGCCCCATTTGAAGCATCATAAAGTTTGCGCATAGCTAAAATGTAATCGTAGGCTATTACTACCACAGCCTCATCGCCAGTAGAACCTGCAATTGGCATTACTTTAAATGCTGGAGCTACACCAGAAACACCGATACTATTATTGGCTATGGCAGCTGCGGTTCCTATTACATGAATACCATGAGTTATAAACCCGTTATATGGGTTACCAGTACTGTTGAAAGCATTCCATCCTCTAAAATCATCTATATATCCATTGCTATCATCATCTATACCGTTAGTATCTATTTCATTATGATTAAAAAAATAATTGATGTCTTCGTGATATAAATCCATGGGATCTTCAATAATTGCTATCACAATAGTATCACCCAAAGCAGTAGTTATATTAGGTAATAAATCCCATGCATCAGTAGCTTGAATATCAGCTCCTGGCAATCCACTTTGCTGACCTATATTTTGCAAATGCCATTGCTCCGCAAATAGTGGATCATTAGGTACTGAACGTTGCGAAATTCTATGATTATATTGCAATATCATTACTACTTTCTGATTAGACAAATACAATATATCATCGTTTGTAAAATCAGTTTTTTTCTCCAATAAATAAATCTGCAGTTGATTTGAAAGTGTAGTTTTTACCTTTGTGTCGACAGGTAGCTGAAGGGTAGATTCACTTATGTGTTGGTGTAAACGAAGAATAAGTTGATTTTTGATAGCGAACTCATCTGCATGAATTAGCTGCGCAGAAGATGTACTCCATCCCCAACAAAAAAAAACACACTTAAAAAGCCAAAACTTGTTCATCATCTAACCATTTTTGAGCTATTGACAAAACTTCCTCAGACTGCCAAATCTCATTTACATTGCTAAGATGCATTATTTTATCTAATAGTTGACTCTGATGTTTACTTTTTGACAAAGCTGTGACATATGGAATATGACTAAAAGTAACCATGCTATAAAGTGTTTTGAACCGATCTGGGAAAGCTGCTGCAATTCGTTTCTCTATTTTCATACGGAGTTGAAAGTCTGGGCGTGCCGACAAATCTCGCATTTCGATATAGTTATACAATGCTAAATCTGCAATAGCATCAGCATTGGGCTTACGAGATTTTTGGAATGCATCTAACCAATCATTTTGAGAATCAGATTTATCTAATAGGTCAAAAAGTACTTCTACATCTTCAAACCCACAATTCATACCTTGTCCATAAAAAGGCACAATGGCATGCGCAGAGTCGCCAATTAAACAGAAGTCTTTGTACACCCAAGGATAAGACCTCACAGTAACTAGTGATGAAGTAGGATTGGCATGAAAACTTTCTACCAAATTAGTAAGTAGCTTGGCTGCATCAGGAAAATGCTTGTCAAAATAAGATTGAATATCATCATCAGTTTTTATAGCATTAAAGCCATTTTCGCCTTCGTATGGCGCAAACAAAGTACATGTAAAACTACCATCTGTGTTAGGCAGAGCAATCATCATAAAACTTTCACGAGGCCAAATATGAAGAGCATTTTTCTCTAGCTGCCATTGCCCATTCTTATCTTCTGGAATATGCAATTCCTTGTAAGCATAAGCCTCATAAGTTTGAGAATAATTGAAATTTGACTTTCGCTGCATAGCATAGCGCACTTCGCTAAAAGCTCCATCTGACCCAAAGATTAGAGGGGCAGTATGTATGGTTTCCAATTTTGTCTTAGTATGCTCAAAGATCACTTTCTTGGCATCTAAGTCCACCTCTTTGCAACGTTGATTAAAATGAAATTCCACTTTCGGGAAAGCATCTGCTTCTTCGATCATGATTCGATTCAAATCTCCCCTCGATACACTATATATAGCTTGAGTTTCGGTGCCGTAAGGCGTATACATAACACTACCATCAACATAATGAATCATCCGCCCACGCATGGGTATAGCTATCGGACGAACTTTATCTACCAACCCTATTTTTTCTAATGCCCTCCATCCTCTATCGCTTAGCGCCAAATTTATAGACCTACCAGCCTCAGCCTCGGCACCTCTAGGGTCGTTTCTGCGTTCAAAGATATTAACTTCATGTCCGCGTTTAGAAAGGTAGCAGGCTAAGATAGAACCTACCAGACCTCCGCCTATTATAGTTGTTTGTTGCATTGAGAAAGTTTAAATGTACTGCAAATTAAACCTAATTTATTAAAAATGAACAAAGGTGACAAAGGTTATTGTTTAAGGTACTTAGCTCCTTTAAGTCTAAAGACTTAAAGGAGAGGAAAAAAATCAATTCCAGTCAATGTAGTTACGGAAATCAATGAAAAGAATACTTATTGATAAAAAATAAATCCTAAAAATTGTAAAGGCTGATAAAGATTAGTGCCAGTCAATACAAATGAAATCGCAAAAGAGAGTAAATAACATCTGTGCAGGTTATATTTCAAACTTTATTGCTAAATTTACATCCTTAACTATAAGCTATATCATGACATTAGAAGAAACAATAAGCCAAGACATAAAGGCAGCTATGCTTGCCAAAGACCAAGTTTCATTGAGAGGCTTGAGAGCTGTGAAAGCTGCTATACAATTGGCAAAGACCGAAAAAGGTGCAAGTGATACATTGACCCAAGAGCGCGAAATACAGTTGCTTACCAAGCTTGTAAAACAGCGAAAAGAGTCTATTGATATTTTTGAGAAACAAGGTAGAGAAGATTTAGCGGTGACAGAAAGAGAGGAAGTAGCTGTAATAGAAAAGTACCTGCCAGCACAGCTTTCAGAAGCGGAAATTAAAGCTGCTATTCAAAAAATAATAGTAGAGGTAGGCGCAACATCTCAAAAAGACATGGGCAAAGTAATGGGAGCAGCCACGAAAGCATTATCTGGCAAAGCTGATGGCAAAATAGTGGCCGATATTGTAAAATCACTTTTGTCTGCATAATTAGAAACAAATGATATTTGACATTATTCTTTTAGTACTGCTTGGTTATGCCTTTTACTATGGTTATCAAAAAGGTATTGTATATGCTATCTTATCTTTTCTTGCTTTCTTGATAGGCACTATAGCTGCTATTCGTTTTTCATACATGGCTATTTTTTATCTCAAGCAGTGGCTAGACCTTAGTCCACAGATTTTATCTATCCTAGCTTTTGTTATTATCCTTGTCTTAATTATTCTTTTAGCGAAGCTAATTTCAGTCATATTAGAAACTATTCTGAAAGCGCTATTGCTTAATTTTGCAAATAAACTCCTAGGGGGTATAGTGCATATGATGATTGGTCTTTATGCTTTCTGCATACTCGTTTGGTTTGGAAATCAGTGGGGGCTCATACCAGACTCTCAAGCTCAAACTAGTCATGCTTATAGGTATATTAAAAATCTAGCTCCAGCTGTAGTAGAGACTACTGGGAAAATAATTCCTCTTATAAAAGATAGCTTTTCGCAATACGAAAAATTGCTCAAAGAAGAGTATGATAAAGCCAATGAAGATACTGCTGGTTGATAGTCAAGATTCGTTTACTAATAATCTATATGACTATTTACAGAGTCTAGGGGCAAAATGCAGTGTCATCCAAACAGACCAACTTCAACTCAATGAGGTACCAAATTATGATGGGATAATCTTATCGCCAGGTCCAAAATCGCCATCAGATTGGCCAATGCTTTTTGATCTAATTCAAGAGTTTCAAGAAATAAAACCAATATTGGGTGTTTGTCTAGGTCATCAAGCTATAGGTGAATTTTTCGGAGCTAAGTTAGTAAAAGCAAAACGCCCCATGCATGGACATCCCAGCCCTATTCTTTTTGAAAAACATTTTTTGTTTGATGCCATACCTCAAGAAACTAATATGATGCGTTATCATTCACTTGTACTAGAGAATATAAAATCACCATTGAAGATAATCGCTCAAACCAAGGAAAATGAAGTAATGGCGATAGCTAATGGGAATGATATGCTGTTAGGGGTGCAGTTTCACCCGGAGTCTATATTGAGCAATTTTGGGAAAAGCTTGTTAAAAAATTGGTTAGATTTCATCAACAAATTGGATGTTCATTAAAAAAAACTTGAATTTCGTTGAAAAGTTGATTAAAAACCTATTTTTGAAAGATTAGAACAAAAAACTATGTCATTAACAGTAATCGAAGAAAACGGATTTAAATATGTAGAAGTCGGAAACGGCCCTATATTGATGAATCTACATGGATTGTTTGGTGCTTTGAGCAATTTCAAAGATGTAACCGACTATTTTAGTAATCGCTTTAAAGTAGTTATTCCCATACTTCCCCTTTACATTTTAGAGCTAGACAAAACAAGCGTACTCGGTATGATGGAGTATGTAGAAGCTTTTATAGAATACAAAGGGTATAAAGACATCAATCTTATTGGCAATTCTCTTGGTGGGCACATCGCCTTGCTGCTTACACTTCATCGTCCTGAGCTCATAAAAACAATGACTCTAACTGCAAGTTCAGGATTATTTGAAAACTCATTGGGTGATCAATATCCTAGAAAAAGCGACAAAAGCTATATCAAACGTAAAACCGCTGAAACATTTTATAACCCTGAAATGGCAACCGATGAACTTGTAGATGAAGTGTATGAAATAGTAAATAATAGAGAAAAAGCAATCAGAGTAGTTTTTATAGCTAAATCGGCAGTGCGTCATAATCTCAAAGATGAAATCCATAAAATTACAATTCCAGTAAATCTTATTTGGGGTGCGACAGACTCTATAACTCCGCCTTTTGTGGGTGAAGAATTTCATAAATTATTGCCTAATTCTGAATTAACAATTCTTGAGAAGTGCGGACATGCCCCTATGATGGAGGTGCCACAAGCATTTAATGAAAATATGGAACGATTTTTGAACAAAATTTATCAAGCGTAGGAAACCTTTTATCACATTTCTATCGTCTAATAAATATGATAGCTAAAGAAATCGTAAATAATCAATTGCCAGCCCTCTCCTATCAACAGTCTGGGGATGAAGCTTTAATTGTCATGCATGATTTCAATGTAAATCAAATGCCGGTTGTAGATGGAAAGGATTTTGTCGGAATTGTTTCATTGGAAGAAATTTTGTTATTAAAACATTTAAGTGAACCACTTTCAACTGTTCACACTTCACTCCGAAAGCCTTATGTCACTGAAAACTCTCACCTTTTTGATGTCATGAAAGCGGCATTAGAATATAATACTAGAATAGTCCCTGTATTGAGTAGCGAGGATTTTCATTATATAGGTGTAATATCAGCTGAAAGTTGTTTGAAATCATTTTCAGAACTTAATTCTATAGTAGACGAAGGTGGAATTTTAGAAATTTCGGTACCGCTAAAAAGTTATATACTTAGTGATTTGGTGAGAATTATAGAGCAGAACAATGTTAAAATTTTGGCACTTTACACCAACATTGATCAAAACAGCAATTTAGTGGACTTGACAGTCAAAACAAACTCCAACGAACTGGCCACAGTGGTGGCTTCATTGGAGCGATTTGGCTATGAAATCAATGGCTATTACAACGAAAAAACTTATAGTGAAGATATGAAAGAACGCTATGATGCGCTCATGCACTTTTTAAATGTGTAGATAATTTAACTTAATACTGCTCTCGAAATCACTATTCGCTGTACCTCTGAAGTGCCCTCATAAATTTGAGTAATCTTAGCATCACGCATTAAACGCTCTACATGATACTCTTTTACAAAGCCATATCCGCCATGCACCTGTACCGCTTCCACCGTAGTTTTCATGGCTACTTCAGATGCAAATACTTTTGCCATTGCTGATGCTGTATCGTAGTTTTCTCCTACATCTTTTAAAACCGCTGCTTTATACACTAATAATCGTGCAGCTTCTATTTCAGTAGCCATATCAGCTAATTTGAATGCAATAGCTTGATGATTAATAATCTCTTTTTTAAATGCCCGTCTTTGTTTTGCATAATCAGCAGCTAATTCGTACGCCCCTGCAGCTATACCAAGAGCTTGAGCTGCAATACCTATTCGTCCTCCTGCTAACGTTTTCATTGCAAACTTAAATCCAAAACCATCTTCACCTATCCTGTTTCCTTTTGGCACCTTAACATCATTGAAAAGAAGTGTATGTGTGTCCGAAGAACGAATGCCTAACTTATCTTCCTTCTTTCCAACTACAAATCCTTCCATCCCCCTTTCTACGATTAATACGTTGATGCCTTTGTGGCCTTTAGACACATCGGTTTGAGCTATCACTAAATAAATAGATGCACATCCACCATTCGTTATCCAGTTTTTAGTTCCATTCAAAATATAGTGATCGCCCTTGTCGATAGCTGTGGTAGTTTGAGAAGTAGCATCAGAGCCAGCTTCAGGCTCACTCAAACAAAACGCCCCGAGTTTTTCGCCTTTTGCTAAAGGCACTAAATATTTTTGCTTTTGTTCCTCTGTACCAAATGCTTCTAATCCCCAACATACCAATGAATTATTAACAGACATTAATACAGATGAAGAGTTATCTATTTTAGAGATTTCTTCTAGAGCTATCACATAGCTTAAGGTATCTAATCCGCTACCACCATATTGTTGATCAACCATCATACCCAAAAAACCAAGTTCAGCCATGCCTTTTACTTGGTCTGCAGGCCATATTTGGTCAGAGTCGCGCTCTATCACACCAGGCTTACAAACAGATTGGGCAAAATCACTTGCCGCTTTTCGGATCATCAAGTGCTCTTCAGATAATGAAAAATTCATAATTTATTATTTAGCGGGGCTAAGATAGTAAATCAAGGGAAATGCTCTATATTTGATAAAAATAAAAAAGCATGGAAATAAAACACACCCTAATTCTTTTATTTATTAGTGCAATTATAGTTGTCTTAGGAGCACTTTTTAAAATCATGCATTGGCCAGGTGCTAATATGATGTTTATTGTAGGTGGTTTGATTAATACAGTTTGTCTTGTACTTTTGATATACAAACTATTGACAAAAGAAAA
>JBIKJU010000310.1:0-2526 GCA_044360745.1 Chitinophagales bacterium | reverse complement strand
AAAGTGTAGTAAATGCAGCATAAGGATCAGTTGTTCTTATTACAGCCTTGAGATGATGATTTACAACAGGAAAATCGAGTGGAGCAATTAAAACAGCAGCTTTTGTATCGGGTACTAAATAAGCATATTTTGGATTTGCTAGAAAGGTGATACTTTCTTCGTCTCCCTCTTCAAGTTTAGCCAATTTTTTCACTATAATAGTTTCGCTCCCTTCAAGGGTACCATTTACAATTTCAGCTAATTTGGCAGAAGTAAAAGCGTTCATTAATTGCTAAATTTAGGGTAACACATAAAATACTTGATGACTGGCTTTGATAGAACCGAAATGTTTAACAAATCTGCTGCCTTTGCTACATCTATCAACTTTTCTGATTTACTCAACATCCTAATAGGTTTATCATTTGGATTATAAGCATGGTTTTTTGTTGACTCGTTAATGATAAACTGCATCGCTGTTTTTTTATCTATATTAAACTTCTTAGAAATAGAAGATAAAATCTCGCTTACTTCAGCTTTAGAAAATGGTTTTTCGCTCATCTGTACTTTGAATAATTTACGCTCCAATATTCCTTTTGATAGGATGCTCAATAAAGGATCACTGTGCGACTGCCAGTGCTTCAGTGTAGTAAAAATATCATTATCATCAAGCATAGCACACCATTTTATAGCTTCTCCTGTTTTGAATTCTTTGAGACTAACGTCATTTTCTAAAAAATATTGTAAAGCATCTGTGGATGGCACTTTTTTCCCTTCCTTTACAAGTATTTTGGCTCTATCTACTGCCTTTATAAGCATTTGCTCAACAGATAATACTGTTTTGTGAAGATATACCTGCCAATACATCAAACGTCTTGCTATCAAAAAGTTTTCAACAGAATATATTCCCTTTTCTTCTACCACCAACTCATTGTTTCTGACATTCATCATTTCTATAATCCTATCATAAGCGATAGTTCCCTCACTCACTCCTGTATAAAAACTATCTCGACTAATATAATCTAACCTATCAGTATCTAACTGAGAAGATACTAACTGATGTAAAAATTTCTTTGGATAAATACCTTCAAAAATAGCAATGGCAGTATCTAACCTACCTTTAAAAAATGTATTGAGTTCTTCAATAAAAACTTTGGAAATTTGCTCGTGTGAAAATTTTGGAATAAGGACATGTTCTAAAGTGTGTGAAAAAGGGCCATGACCTATATCATGTAATAAAATAGCTCCACATGCACCTAGTTCTTCTTTTTCTGTGATATCTACACCTTTTAACTTTAGGGTATGAAGAGCTTTTCGCATCAAATGATATGCTCCTATAGCATGATGAAATCTAGTATGCAATGCTCCAGGATAGACATAGTCAGTAAGCCCCAATTGTTTTATTCTACGAAGCCTTTGAAAATAAGGATGCTCAATAACATCAAACAACAAAGGATGAGAAATAGTAATAAATCCATGTACAGGATCATTAAATATTTTAGATTTTGTTCCTTTAGTTTTCAAATTATGTTAATCAATTTAGGTTTCATGTACGAATATTTGATACTTTACGTTTTCAAATAAATATAAAATTTATGCCAACAACAACTATTTTATGGGCTGATGATGAAATTGACTTATTAAAACCACAAATTTTATTTCTTAAGGAAAAGGGATATGAGGTAGTAACAGTGTCCAATGGAATAGATGCAATAGATGAATTTCAAAAACAAATTTTTGATGTAGTACTGCTTGACGAGAGTATGCCAGGCTTATCTGGATTACAAACTTTAACTAAGATGAAAGAACTCAACAAGCATACGCCAATAGTGATGATCACTAAAAATGAAGAAGATAATTTGATGGAAGAGGCTATTGGCTCTCAGATAGCAGATTACCTCATAAAACCTGTAAAACCACAACAAATTTTATCATCATTGAAAAAGATAATTAATAAAGAAGATTTAGTAAGTGGGAAAACAATGACAGATTATAGGTCTAAGTTTCAAGAGCTTTTTATGCGTCTGCAAAACAAAATGGACGTAAATGAATGGAAAGCACTTTATAAAGAATTAGTTTTCTGGGAAATAGAACTCAGCAAATCTTCACAAAAAGAAATGAATGAGGTGTTTGATATGCAAAAGAGAGAGGCTAATACTGAGTTTAACAAATTTGTTATCAAAAATTATAAGCAGTGGATAAATAGTGAGCCACGTGAAGACTACCCCCTACTTTCACATCAAGTGCTTAGAACGAAATTGCCTGATTTCATGAAAAATGATAAGCCTACATTTTTGATTCTGATTGATAATTTAAGATTTGATCAATGGAAAGCCATAGAGCCATTCTTTTTACCTCATTTTAGAGTAGAGGAGGAAGATACTTTTTTCTCACTTTTACCAACAGTGACACAGTATAGCAGAAATGCTCTTTTTGCTGGCATGACTCCATTACAAATTGAAAAAACTTATCCAGATAAATGGCTGAATGACGATGAAGATGGAGGTAAAAATATGAGCGAACCGTTTTTTCTTGAGCAATTTCTCAAAA
>JBIKJU010000176.1:0-4633 GCA_044360745.1 Chitinophagales bacterium | reverse complement strand
CACAAAAGCGGAGATGAATTGGAGGAAAATATACTTAATTGCCTCAATAATAAGCTTACCGTGATAGTATACAACTTTGTGGATATGCTATCTCATGCAAGAACCGAAATGGAAGTTTTAAAAGAACTAGCAAATGATGAATCAGCGTACAGATCGTTAACTGTATCATGGTTTGAGCACTCGCCATTATTAAATGCCATTAAAAAAATTGCTGATAAAGATGTTCAAATACTTCTCACTACAGATCATGGTTCTGTGCGTGTAAATTCACCATCCAAATGTATAGGCGATAAACAAACCTCAACGAATATCCGCTACAAAGTTGGTAAGAATCTAAACTTTGAAGACAAAGACGTATTTTCGACTAGAAATCCAGAAGAGCTACAACTCCCTAAATCCAATCTTAGCTCATCCTACATTTTTGCGAAAGAAGATAACTACTTAGTGTATCCCAATAACTACAATCACTTTGTGCAATTCTTCAAAGATACCTTTCAGCATGGTGGCATATCGCTAGAAGAAATGATAGTCCCTGTCATCAAATTGAGAAGTAAATAATGAGCAACCTTTCTATCCTCATCACAGGAGATGGTAGCCCAACTTTATACTCAGAAAAGTACGATGAAATATACCACTCAAAGCGTGGAGCCATAACCGAATCAAATCACGTTTTTATTAAAAATGGGATTGAGTTAAAAAAAGACTTAGAAACAATTAGAGTTCTAGAAGTAGGCTTAGGTACTGCGCTTAATGCTGTTTTGATTTGTGAATATGCATGTGAAAATAAAATTCATATAGACTACACAGCTTTAGAGACAGAGCCAGTAGACGAAGACACACTCACCCAACTTTCCAATCATTATAAAACTCAAAATTGGTCTCCATTTTGGGAGAAAATAGTCTATAGTGAGTGGGGGATAACTAATGCTTTTAATGAATTTTTTACAATCACAAAAAAAGAATTGTCTTTATTTAAGTTCGTTGAAAAAGTTGATTTTTTTGATGTAATATTATTCGATGCCTTTGCTCCAGAGAAACAAGAAGAAATGTGGACTGAAGATGTTTTCAAACGCTGTTTTATGCTACTTAAAAACAATGGACTTCTGACCACTTATTGCTCAAAATCTTATGTGCAAAAAAATATGAAAAATGCTGGTTTTGACGTGAAAAAAGTGCAAGGTCCACCTGGAAAAAGAGAAATGTTGAATGCTTGGAAATAATCATTATGTTTATGGCATGATTTTTAGTTTAATATTAAAAAACAATTAAAATGAAAAATACTCATATTCTTCTATCAGCATTCCTATTTTTAATGTTGTGCTCATTTGGGCTAAAACCCATTTCATCATATTCATCTGAAACTAAGTACTGGATGAGTTTTGAAGAAATGCAAGAAGCCCAAGAAAAAGAAAAACGCAAAGTGATAGTAGATGTCTATACAGATTGGTGTGGATGGTGCAAAAAAATGGATAAGACAACATTCGAGCACCCAGTGATACAAAAATACATGAATAAAAAATACTACTTCGTAAAATTTAATGCGGAATCTAAACAATCAGTAAAATATAAAGGAAAAACCTATGATAATCTAGGCAGGTATCATGGACTTTCGACCGAGTTGATGAATGGCAAAATGGCTTTCCCAACTTCAATCTATTTAAATGAAAATTTAGAGCAAATCACCCCTCCTATTGCTTCCTATCTTGATGCCAAGCAGTTTGAAGTTATCATACATTATTTAGCAGAGGAGAAATACAAAAGTATTTCATTTGAAGACTATCAAAAAACCTTTAAATCAGCAATAGTTGAGTAAACGCAAAATTTACTTAAACTCGTTTGAAATTTTTATTCATTTTCTTAAATTTGTAATATTCACTAAACTGAGTTAGCTATCAATTTATTTAAAATGAAGTCTCCATTCTTTTTGCTTTTATGTGTTGTATTGCTAATGAGTTCATGCAAAATTTACACGCCTGAATTTAAACGTTATGATAATCTTAAATACCAAAGCCTAGGTAAAGATGGATTGACCTTAGGTACAGACCTCGTTTTTCACAATCCTAATAATTTCAAGTTTGGTATAAAAGGGATTGGATTAGATGTGTTCGTTGATGGCAAAAAGATGATGTTTATAAATGAGCAAAGAGATGTGACAATAAAAAGAAAAAGCGAGTTTACAATTCCTCTGAGTCTCTCAATAAAACCAGACATGAATATTGTAGAAGGCATAAAAGAATTATTCAAAATAGCCACTGTAAATGAAATGGACTTAAAAATAGCAGGAAACATTGAAGTAAAATGGTTGTTGTTTAAGAAAAAGCTTCCAATAGACATCAACAAAAGAGTTAGAATTAAATAAAAATACAATATATTTAAACAAAATTATTTTACTATGAATCTAAAATATCTAAAATATATTTCTGCATTCTTAACCATTGCGGCTATTTTACTTTCTATGTTTGCTGGAGGCATCTGGACATATTTCGCAGTTTTTTATGGATTCATCTTAATTCCCTTTTTAGAATTGTTTATGGAAGGTAGTACTGAGAATTTTTCAAAAGCTGAAGAAGAGGTCTTAAAAAAAGATTGGAAATATGATTTGTTAGTATGGATCATTGTGCCAATACAATACGTCATTCTTGGTGTGTTTTTCTATCGGCTTAGTACCCAAAACCTTTTATGGTGGGAGATAGCTGGTTATATATCTGCTTTTGGAGTAGCTTGTGGTGTTTTTGGTATAAATGTAGCGCATGAACTTGGACATAGAAGTACTAAACATGAGCAATTGATGTCTAAAATGCTTTTACTAACTTCCCTTTATTTACACTTCTTTATTGAGCACAATAGAGGGCATCATAAAAATGTATCAACTGATGAGGATCCTGCATCTTCAAAACTCAACGAAACACTTTACGCTTTTTGGGTTAGATCAGTAAAGGATGGATGGATTTCAGCATGGCATATAGAAAATACAAGACTAGTTAAATTAAATCTACCATGGTATAGTCTAAAAAATGAAATGCTCATTTATCAAATTATCCAAGCGGTATTTGTAGGTGCCATATTTTTAGTTTTTGGTTGGAAAATAGGCCTTGCTTATCTAGCTGCTGCAACGTTCGGATTTTTATTGCTTGAAACAGTAAACTATATAGAACATTATGGTTTAAGAAGAAATAAAATAGATGGTGAATACTATGAAAAAGTATTGCCGATTCACTCTTGGAACTCTAACCATCCCATAGGAAGACTGATGCTATTCGAACTTTCAAGACACTCAGACCATCACTATATGGCATCAAGAAAATATCAGATTTTGCGCCATTTTGACGAGAGTCCTCAAATGCCAACAGGCTATCCAGGAATGATGGTATTGTCACTTATCCCACCACTATGGTTTGATGTGATGAATAAACAAGTTGAAAAGTATAAAGCTGGTCTACAAGGAGCTTCGCTAGCATAAATTTATTTTATGTCATTCTTCACAAAACACTATTTTGATTTTTTTGCAGAGCTAGAGCAAAATAATAATAAAGCTTGGTTTGATATACATAGAAACGAATATGAACAATATGTAAAAAACCCATTCAAAAAATTTACACAGCATATACTTGATGAATTGGCAAAAAAAGACAAAAGTATTTTCACGAATGCGTCAAAATGTATTTTTAGAATCAATAAAGATATTCGTTTCTCTAAAGACAAATCACCCTATAAACTCAATATGGCTGCGGTGTTTGGGCGTGGAGGCACGAAAGATTTTAGGCCGTCTAATTATATTCATTTAGGTCATAAAGAACTTTTTATTGGTGGTGGCATGTATATGGTTGATAAAGGACAGTTACAAGCTATACGACAAGAAATTTTTTATAACGAAACAGAGTTTTCATCCATAGTAAATAATAAGAAATTTAAGCAACTATATGGAGGGCTTTTAGGCGAAAAAAACAAGGTACTTCCATCAGAATATAAAGAATTTAGTTCTTCGCAACCTTATATCGCCAACAAGCAATTTTATTGCTCAGCAAAATTGACTAAGAAAGAAATACTTGCAGATAATTTTGACAAAATCGTTTTAGAATATTTTGATGCTATAAAGCCACTCAACAATTTTTTAATGAATGCAATAGGTGAAAATGATAACTAAACATGAAATGAACATTCACTAATGAAACTTTTACTTTGCTTACCCCATAAAAACGATTTTGAAATTCTACGTCAACATGTACTTCAAACTTGCAATCAAACATGGGCTATTGATGATAACCAAGATGTAAATTATATCACTTCTATACGTTATTTACAGCATGACTTAGATATTGCTTTTCTTGGCAACACTCAATTTGAAACATCTCATAAACTCACTAAACTATTAACTACACGATATCATTTGGCACTCTATGCTGGATTTGCTGCAGCTGTAAAAGAAGATATAGAAGTCGGCAGTGTAGTCAACGTCATTAAAGAAAAACCTATTTGTTTTACAACAGATGACGAAGACATTTATGAAAGTAACGAAATCAAAGCTGGGGATTACCCTCATTTTAAAGGGGCATTCATAAACATGAATAATAGCTATATGAATATCTTTTTAGATTTAAGAAAGGTAGTAGATGGCACATATACTGGACTACAT
>JBIKJU010000103.1:0-7253 GCA_044360745.1 Chitinophagales bacterium | reverse complement strand
ATTAAATCTGTTCCAATCTTAAAAGATAAAGTAGCAGTTAGATTTAACGATAATGCAAAAATCGCTTCTGCCAAAAAAAACTCTGTTAGTTTCTCAAATCAGGTTGCTATTTCTTCTAAAATCTTAGCTAAAGCAAAAATATAGATTTGAGGTGAGTTTTTTGTATGAAAAATGCACCCTCAAGGTTTATAGTGAGGAAATTCTTAATTCTTGTATTTCATTTGATTGTGGCAATGGGGATTTAAATGAATTTTTTGCAAAAGATGTAATTAACTACACTTCAGAGTTGCTTGGGAAAAGTTATTGCTTTACACTAGATGAAGATGAGAGAAAAATTGTAGCCGCTTTCACTGTTTCTAATGATAGTATAAAAACAGATACTCTACCAAATGCCAGAAAGAAAAAAGTTATAGCTGAAATTCCTAGACCAAAACATATGAAAAGTTATCCTGCTGTATTGATAGGTCGGCTAGGCGTAAATATAAATTTTAGAAAAGTTGAGGGGGAAGAAAATTCGATTGGAGATCAGCTCATGGATTTTATCAAATCTTGGTTTATTGATAAAGGCAATAAAACAGGTTGCAGGTTCATAGTGGTAGATTCCTACAACGAAGTATTACCTCTGAGATATTATAAAAGAAATGGTTTCATTGAATTATTCAGTTCAGAGGAGCAAGAAAAGGAATATTCAGGTTTGACAGAAGATAGAAGATTAAGCACGAGATTACTCTATTTTGATTTAATTTTACTATCTAAGTAAAGAAATGCGTTCATTAAGTTCTAGCTGGGAATTGAAATCTTCATTTATATTTCCTTTATGTCGGGAGAGTTAAAGGAAAGGAGGGAAGTTGCAAACTTCAAGATTAAGAATCATAAGTTGAGAAGACTAAACTTGCGATAGCGGTGACTCCTGAGAAAGACTGAGTCAAGACACAAACTTAATCAATACCTTCCGTAATAAAATTCTTTTTCTGTAAAATTTTTAATAAATCATTAAGTGTTTCTGGTTTCAGATTCTCCCTCTCTTTTGGGTTCATAATTACATTTTGTAATTTATCATAAACTGCTTTGTGTTTAGAGAAATTCAATATCATATCTTTAATCGATGAAGGGTAACCAGATATAAAGATATTATCGTTAATAACAATAGGGTAAATTACTTCTTTAAAAAATCTATCATTTATTTTTAAAAAATAATCTATATCAGCATTTTCTATCGTAATCACATTTTGGCCTCTATCTAAATGAGCTACATACTTATCTCTTATATAAGTCAATTTTTCAAAGTGCACTTTAAAATTTTGAGAATCAATTTCTTCGATTAGGTCTATTAAAGCAGCCTTATTTAAACTCTTTTTAAAAGGCAGATTTTCATATTTTTCATTCAAAAAATTTAAAATTGCCTTTATCCTAAATTTATCATTTCCCTTTTTACTATGAATCTTAAACAACTCGAGTATGAGATAACTCCATAGTAGCTTACTAATAAATATCCACTGAACATGTCCAAGTATAAATTTTTCAGATTCATCCCTCACGTCTTTTTGTTGCAAATACTTAATGTCTTCGAAGGTATCTCTACTATTCTCAATAATTTTCATTTGAGTATTAAGTTTTTGAATCAAATCTTCTAATTCGTCTTTTTTCATTTAGATTTAGTTATGACTGATACTTTAAAAAGATAAAAATTAACCACACTTTTAAGTCAGGAGGACTTAAAAGTATTTATTTACTTTTCATCTATCCTTACACTTATTGTAGAAAGTATTTTATTATCATTAGTTGAGCCAAATGAATTTATCAATTCTATAAATAACTGTGGAGTTTCCCACCTATACGTATCAATAATTATTGACTTTCCATTTTCTTTACCAAAATCAGTATTTCCCTCATAAGGAAGAATGTTTATCAATTTATCAATCTCATATTTGAATTTTTTACCAAATTCCTCCTCAGTAGATTTCCATTTATATATCATAGATACTTCTGAAGACTTCTCAGAACTAAGTGGATTTCCAAATTTTAATTGCAACTTCTTTACAATAACACTCTCATTTGATTGCTTGTTTTCAAAATTATCAGTTGATTGAGTTTTATCTGCTGAAATGTTATTGCCTTTTGGCTGATTTTGTGAACTATTACAAGCTATAATCGTAAAAAGTAAGATGTTTGCAAAAAGAAACTTCTCTGCTTTTTTAAATCTTGATAATCCCAAAGTTCTCATTTTCTTAATTTATTTTTTTGATAATAATTTTTCAACATAATGATATCAATCTATGTTAAACTGAATTCATTTATAAAAATACAAAAATAAGTATTTTCTCACAGTTATATCTCCACCGTTTCTTTTGCTAAATGTAAACTGTCGATTATTATCTGCCTGTATTTATAAGGTTTGAGTAATGGTTTCCACTCTAATTTTGGTGACTTTTTTAAGTAAAATACTTGTTGGTGATAACACCAACAAGGGCAGAAATTATAAAGGCTTCAGTTTGGAAGCCACTTGTCTGTTTGACTACTACTTTCTGAATTTATTGATAAATGTCTTTCCGGTGTCCTACTGCTCTTACTTCTACTAACAAAATCACATCTTCAATGACATACACAACCCTGTAGTTTCCTATGCGCACCCTCCATAAATTATCAAAGCCTTTTAGTTTTTTACAGCCTACTGGTCGTGGATTTTCTTCTAAACCAATTAGCACAGGTACTATTTTTTTAATAACCGTAGTAGGTAATTTTTCCAATTCTTTTTCTGCAGTTTTAGTTAAAATTACTTGATAAGATTTCATTATAGTTTACCTGCTGTTTTTAATTTCTTCAATACTTTAGATAAAGGTATTTTCTCTTCGTCTTTTCTTGATTCTGCTATAATGCCATCTAACAAATCTTCTAACGCTTCTTGCCTCTGTGTGATTGTTTTTAAATCGATTTGAACCGCTATTTTTTGGTTCTGTGCATTGGTTAAAAAATGAACTCCTTTCATTTGTTTTCTTTTTACAAAAATACGCATTTTTTTTCAATTTAACGGGTGATATTTTACTACTTCTCCTACTAAATCTTCTATGTCGTTTATGATGTAACTTTCGGTACTACTAATGTATCTGTATCCTGCTCTGTATTGTACTTCTCGTAGGTTATATATTTTAAGCCCTTGTTGGTGTTATCACCAACAAGTTTGCTAAATGTAAACTGTCGATTATTATCTGCCTGTATTTATAAGGTTTGAGTAATGGTTTCCACTCTAATTTTGGTGCCTTTTTTAAGTAAAATACTTGTTGGTGACAACACCAACAAGGGCAGAAAAATAATCACTACTCCACCAAAAACGGCAACTTTCCATCCGTGACAACGACTTTGCTATTTGGTGACTTTGAAAGCTCTAAAAATGCTTCAATACTTCTGACTTTTAGTATATTCTCTGTCAATCCTTCTGAAAGTATTTTTTGAGCATCTTTTGTGCCAGTTGCTTCTATTATTTTTCGCTCTGCTTCAAATTTTTCTTGCTGGATAATGAACTCCATTCGCATAGCATCCTGTTCTGCTTGAAGCTTTTGCTCTATAGAATTAGATAACCCGACCGGAAGTTGGATACCTTTCATAAGCACAGCGTCTATCAGTAGCCCTTGATCCTTTAGTATCAAAATCATTTTTTGTTTTATAGCTTCTTCTATTTCTGCCCTTTTACCAGAGTGCATATCCTTGGCATAGTATTGAGCACACACATCAGCTGAGGCTGAGCGAAAAACATTGACTATAATAGGTTCATATCCTACTCCTAAATTTCTAATTACTTTTTGTACATTATTTTCATCCACTTTATAAAGTATAGATATTTGCGCAATTACACTCAAACCCTCCTTACTCGGGAGATTTAGCGAGAGCTCTAAGTCATTGAGTTGTACGCTTGTTTTTATTACTTTAGTAGTAAAAGGATTATACCAAACAGCTCCTTGTGTGTACACTTTGTCTGAAAGCTTACCAATACTTTGTCTTACTCCCACTTGCCCAGGTTGTAGAATTGTACAACCAGAAAAAACTAGGGCAATAATAAACATCGGAAAAATTATTTTACTTTTCATATGGATTGCATTTGTTTATTCAAATTTACTGCACTCCTCTTCTTATGCAATTGAATTAGGATTTCTTAATCTTAATTGTGTTAAATTAAGAAAAGAGCTAAAATCAATAGGGAATTTCAAAATTGAAATTCCTACCAGTACCTGCGGGGTCTCCTGCGGAAGACCCCGCTAGGACAGAATTAAGAAAAGAGCTAAAACGACTACAGGGACTTCAAAATTGAAATCCCTGTAGTTTTAAGTTTAAAGAAATTTATCGCAAACTACTGACCCTGACCAAGCGAGTATCCGTCTTTTCCATCAAACGAATATAAGTTTTCTGTTTTTATAGAATCTATTCCCTCGTTTAATGCTCGTTGTAAAAGTTCTATAATATCGCCTTTGGTCATAGTGTGGCTCGCTGAAGGCTTAAATCTACATCTCCAATGGTCTGTACAAAAAGTTTCTTTAAACCCTTCTGGCCAAACTTTAATACCTCTATTAGTGATCATAGACAATTTTAAATTATCTGACTCCATCTTTTGTATTAGAGTAGCCAATTCGTTTGGTTCTGAACCTGCCCAGTGAACAAACACATCAACCCCAACTAATTTCTTTACCGCAGCTGGTCTTCTCTTGTATTTTGGCAGGTTTAAAGCTTCGCTTTTAGCATAAGATACTGGTTTTAAGATAGAAGGTTTATTGCCTAAATTTGCTATTACTGCTTTTGCAAATTCTTTAGTACCCACTTTAGATTTACTAATTCCATCTTTAAAAATATCATAAGTATGCGTGCCTTCTTCAAGTGTTTTTAACCATGCATTTTGCACCTTTTCGGCTACATCTGTTTGTCCAATATGGTTGAGCATCATGATTGCTCCTTGCAATAAGCCCGAAGGATTGGCTAAGTTTTGACCAGCTCTTCTTGGTGCTGAGCCATGTATCGCTTCAAACATAGAACACTCCTCGCCAATGTTTGCAGAACCTGCTAAACCCACAGATCCTGTGATTTGAGCAGCTACATCGCTCAATACATCACCATATAAATTAGGCATTACAATCACATCAAAAGCCTCTGGCGTATCAGCCATTTTAGCAGCTCCTATGTCTATGATCCAATGTTCGTTCTCTATCTCTGGATATTCTTTAGCGATTTCATCAAATACCTGATGAAACAAACCATCGGTCTGCTTCATGATATTATCTTTCGTAAAGCAGGTTACCTTTTTTCTATTTTGTTGCTTAGCATATTCAAAAGCATATCGTACTATTTTCTCGCAACCTGGTCTACTGATAAGTTTTAAACACTGTACTACTTCGTCTGTTTGTTGATGCTCGATACCAGCATACAAATCTTCTTCGTTTTCTCTCACAATCACGATATCCATGATAGGATGCTTGGTTTTTACGAAGGGGTGCAAGCTCATACAAGGTCTTACATTTGAGTAAAGTCCTAAAAACTTACGAGTAGTTACGTTTAAGCTTTTATAACCACCACCTTGAGGGGTAGTAATAGGGGCTTTCAAAAATACTTTGTTTTTCCTAATAATATCCCATGCCTCAGGTGCTATACCAGCTGTGTTTCCAGCTAAATAAACCTTTTCTCCAACTTCGATTTCGTCAATTTCAATTTTGGCTCCTGCAGCCAAAATAATCTCTAATGTGGCATCCATAATTTCTGGACCTATACCATCTCCTTTTGCAACTGTTATTCTTGTCATTTTTTTTGTGATTTTTTGATGCTGCAATAGTGAGGAATTATTTCATAAGTATTTATTTATATTTGCAATAATAAACATAAGATTTTAATATGAATTACACTCTCCACCAACTCCAAATATTTGCCAAAATAGTGCAAACTCAAAGCGTAACAAAAGCTGCCGATGAACTTCATTTGACTCAGCCTGCCGTTTCTATACAACTAAAAAAACTTCAAGAACAGTTTGATATACCATTGACAGAGGTGGTGGGAAGAAAGATTTTTATCACAGATTTTGGTCGAGAGATATGTGAGGCTGCTGAGGTGATGTTGAATCAAGCCTATGAGATAAATCAAAAAACACATTCGTTTAAAGGCCTGCTTTCTGGTCGGTTAAAAATTTCGGTAGTATCTACAGGAAAATACGTGATGCCCTATTTCTTAACAGACTTTATAAATCAGAATAATGGTGTTGAGCTATATATGGATGTCACCAACAAACAAAAAGTAATTAATTCTTTAGTCGACAATGAAGTTGATTTTGCTTTAGTTTCAGTGCTACCCAAAACCTTAAATGTAGATAGGTTAGACTTGCTACAAAACAAGCTTTTTTTGATTGGCAACAACAAAAGTCAGTTGAGCAAAAGCATAAAACACCGGGAGATTTTCAGTGAATTGCCTTTGATTTACAGAGAGCAGGGCTCTGGCACAAGACAAACAATGGAAAACTTTTTTGAACAGAAAAACATAAAAGTGATGAAAAAAATGGAGCTCACATCAAATGAAGCTATAAAACAAGCCATACTAGCTGATTTGGGTTATTCTATAATGCCTGTGATTGGTATTAAAAACGAACTAAAAAATAAAGAGCTAAAAATAATACCTATAAAAGGATTGCCTATAAAAACTACATGGAGCTTAATATGGATGAAAGGAAAAAAACACTCACCAGTAGCACATGCATTTTTAGAGTACCTAAAAAAAGAAAAGGGTAAAATTAAGCAAACTCATTTTGGGTGGCAAGATGATGTAACTTAAATTATGAAATCAATCTTAAATTTTTTACAGCTACTTCCATAGGTATACCGCCCATATCTACTTTAGCTTTTTTGCCCGATATTGAAATTACTTTTGCTCGCTGATTGAGGTGTATTACTCTTACTAAAGACCCTTGCATTATTTCTCCTTCAGTAAATTCTTCATGTTCCTCCACATCTGTTTCTGTTTGTTTAGTAGAATTTACCTTCTTTTTTACTACTTCCGTTTTTATAGAATACATCTTTTCAAACAACTTTCTAGTTTCATTAGCTATTTTTTCTTGCTCATCAAACTTTTCTTTTTTAGCATCCCATTCGCGGAGCAGTCGCTGCATTATTTTTTCAGCTTCTCTATAAAATGGAGACGGTTTATGTTGGGATTGATGAGATTGCTGTATACGATTTTTTAAGATAGAGGTTTGCTTTTTTTCTTCATTTATTACACTGAGCAATTCGTCA
>JBIKJU010000102.1:0-7271 GCA_044360745.1 Chitinophagales bacterium | reverse complement strand
ATTTATACCCGCATCATTAAACTTGGATGCCATAGTACCTACAACTGGCAGTTCTTCGTCTTTTGCTTGAAAGAGCGTATGGTTTCTTTTATATTGTTTACAAACATCTTTGTGCGCATCTAAAGCACCTGCTTTATCAAATTTATTGATGGCTATCACATCGGCATAGTCGAGCATATTTATCTTCTCTAATTGAGATGCAGCACCATATTCGGGTGTCATTACATATAAGCTCACGTTGCAATAGTCGAGTATAGAAGCATCGCTTTGTCCTACTCCTGCGCTTTCTATGATAATCATATCAAATCCCGCAGCTTTACAAACATCTATAGCTTCTTGTACATATGCGCTTAGGGCTTTGTCGCTTTCTCGAGTAGCTAGAGAGCGCATGTATACTCTTGGATTAAAAATAGCATTCATTCGTATTCTGTCACCCAGCAATGCTCCCCCTGTTTTTTTCTTGCTTGGGTCTACCGATATGATGGCTATGGTTTTGTTTTCATAAGCTGTCAGGTATCGCCTTACTATTTCATCCGTTACCGAAGACTTGCCTGCCCCTCCAGTGCCAGTGATACCCAGCACAGGAGGATTGTTTGTTGAATTTTTAATGACATCTGGCAACTTTTCTCCTCGCTCTGCAGTAGAAATGAGCGTAGCTATTGTTTTCCAATCGGAGGTTTTAAGTTGTTGATTTGCTTTCTCCACACCTTTTGGTTGGGCGTCAGCAGCTTTATCTATTACATCATGTATCATACCCTCTAAGCCCATATGTCGGCCATCGTCTGGAGAATAAATACGAGTGATACCATAGGCGTGCAACTCCTCAATCTCGGTAGGCAAAATGGTACCGCCTCCCCCTCCAAAAATCTTGATATGGCCACATCCGTTTTGATGTAATAAGTCGAATATGTATTTGAAAAACTCTACATGGCCGCCTTGGTAACTTGTGATGGCTATAGCATGAGCGTCTTCTTGGATAGCTGCCTCTACTATTTCTTGAGCAGCTCTATTGTGTCCAAGATGGATGACCTCCGCTCCCTTTGCCTGCATAATTCTTCGCATGATATTGATAGCTGCATCGTGGCCATCAAAGAGCGATGCTGCTGTTATAATCCTAACTGTTGAGCTGGATACCATATTGTAGACGATTTAAAATCAAAAAAAAATTTGTGGCTAAATTAGCATAATGCCTCAAAGAATAAACAAAAATTTGTGGTATTAGCTTTACTTATTGTTTATTCACATCATGGTGAAAAAAAGAGCTTAATCTCATTTTAGCTCTACTATTTTTGCATAAAATACACGATATGGCTAATGTAACTGGACTTAAATCACTTTGTACACAAATAAGAAGAGACATCCTACGTATGGTTCATGCAGTAGCTTCTGGACACCCAGGCGGCTCTATGGGATGTACCGAATATTTTGTGGCTCTCTATTTTGAGATTATGAAACATGACCCTTCGTTTAAAATGGATGGAGAGGGCGAAGACCTTTTCTTTTTATCTAATGGCCACATTTCTCCTGTATATTATAGCACATTAGCAAGGGCAGGATATTTTAATGTTGAGGAGTTAGCTACTTTTAGAAAGCTAAATACTAGACTTCAAGGTCACCCAACTACTCACGAGCATTTGCCGGGTGTAAGAATTGCATCTGGGTCTTTGGGGCAAGGCCTGTCTGTAGCTGCTGGTGCTGCTAAAGCCAAAAAGCTCAATGGTGATT
The DNA here is from genome assembly GCA_044360745.1 of Chitinophagales bacterium. Lineage (GTDB taxonomy): Bacteria > Bacteroidota > Bacteroidia > Chitinophagales > LD1 > CALAYL01. Next base: position 5,546 of record JBIKJU010000102.1, on the reverse strand, counting down.
TATCTTTAGTTTTTTCGCTTCATGGCGATGGAGAGTTTCAGGAAGGGCAAATTTGGGAAGCTCTTATGTTTGCGGCTCACCATAAGCTCGACAATCTCATTTCTACCATGGATTATAATGGAAAGCAGATAGATGGCGATACGGATGATGTGCTCTCACTTGGGGATATAGAAGTAAAGATTAAAGCTTTTGGTTGGGATACGCTTTGGATAGAAAACGGTAATGACATAGAGCAAGTAATAGCTGGACTAAACGAAGCAAAATCACGCACCGGCAAAGGAAAACCTGTTTTTATCATTATGAAAACCGCTATGGCATATGGAGTAGATTTTATGCAAGGACAAGGTAAGTGGCACGGCAATGCACCAAGCACAGAGCAACTTGAAAAAGCTTTGGAACAATTGCCAGAGACAGTGGGGGATTATTAAACATTTTAAGATAATGGTATCTTTAATTTTTTGTTTTGACCGAAGTGGTCTAAAATTAAGACTGAATATATAAAACTGTAAACCACTATGATGATTTAGCTATTAATTTTTTTAAACAAATTTGTGTAACAATGCTTATTATCAAAAACCATACTATCCATACTTTTTGACAAAACAAGAATTATCTAAATTAAAAATATGAATTCATCAAAACTAAAACCTCTCATTGAAGTTTCCTTCTTCTACGTAATCATTGGAATAGCTGGTTTTTTGACCTACTTTTTCATTCCCGTATCTGAAATAGTCAGATTTTTTTGTGCGGATATCGTCATGACTATAGTTGCTTTTATTTTCTCTCTTTATAAGAAAAACACAAGCGTGTATGACGCATATTGGTCTGTAATTCCCTTTTATTTTGTAGTTTTTTGGATATATCAATTATTGCCAAATTTGCAGTGGCAACATACAATTTTAGCTGTAGTTATATCCATCTGGTCATGGCGATTAACTCACAATTGGTACCGAGGGTGGCAGGGTTGGCATCATGAAGATTGGCGATATGTAGATTTTCGCAACCAATTAGGAAAGCAATTTGAATGGATGAATTTTTTTGGACTACATCTCTTTCCTACCTTAATTGTTTTTGCATCCATGTTAGGATTGTTTTGGGTTTTTAACCCAGTTGCTATTTTTGAAAATATTTCATTTTTGACGGGGTGTGTTGTTTCTCTGATAGGCATTGCTTTCGAGTTTTTTGCTGACAATACCCTTCATAAGAGTCGTATGAAACAATCTGTACCAAAGGGAGAAATACTTAGAGAAGGATTATGGGGAAAATCTAGAAACCCCAACTATTTGGGCGAAATCTTATTTTGGTTTGGATTGGCAATAGTAAGCTTGAGCACTGCTGCACCTTGGTGGACCATTTTAGGTTCAGTGTGTATGCTGATTATGTTTTGGTTTGTTTCTATACCCTTAAAAGAAAAAAGAATGCTAGTGAGAAGAAAAGATGCTTTTGAAAAGTACAAATCAGAAGTATCAAAACTGCTACCATTTTAGCACAGTTTTATGAACTAATCTTCACTAACATAGCTTAGTGCTTGCAAAAAAAGAACGTTGTTAGAAAATATAGTAAACCAATTGTGGTTCTCGTTTGTTTGAATGCTTTACCCTCTAATCATGTAATGTTTTTCATTTGGCGAGTTTAATCATTACATTTGCGGGTTGCATCAAAAAAATGAAAAAAGAAGACGTATCAGAAATAAACGGAGAACCATCACACATCAGTGTATATGGAGCAAGAGTGCATAATCTAAAAAACATTGATGTAAACATTCCTCGAAACCAACTAGTCGTCATCACAGGATTAAGTGGTAGCGGTAAGTCCTCTCTCGCTTTTGATACGATTTATGCTGAAGGACAGCGAAGATATCTCGAAAGCTTTTCGGCTTATGCTCGTCAGTTTATTGGCAATTTGGAGCGACCCGATGTTGACAAAATCGAAGGACTTTCGCCAGTGATATCCATAGAACAAAAATCGACTAACAGAAACCCTCGTTCTACAGTGGGCACTGTAACCGACATTTATGATTTTATACGTTTGCTGTACGCTCGTACAGCCGAAGCCTTTTCCTATGAAACAGGCAAAAAAATGGTGAAATACACCGAAGAACAAATTTTAAGCCAGCTACTGCAATCATACTCGGGTCAAAAAATTCTTTTTTTAGCACCCTTAGTGAGAGGACGAAAGGGGCACTACCGAGAGTTATTTGAAAACCTCCGAAAACAAGGTTATCTAAAGGTGCGTGTAGATGGCGAAATCATAGAATTAAAACCTAAGATGCAAGTAGATCGCTTTTCGGTGCATGACATAGAATCTATCATAGACACGATAAGCATAGCCGACAAAAACATAGACCGAATCCGCACCGCATTAGGCTCTGCCATGAAATACGGCAAAGGCTTGGTGATGCTACTCAATGCAGAAACGAATCATCAAACTTTTTTTTCAAAACATTTGATGTGTCCAGAAAGTGGTATATCGTATGAAGAGCCATCACCCAATACCTTTTCGTTCAACTCTCCATATGGCTCATGTCCTTGCTGTAATGGTCTCGGAAAAACCTATGAAGTAAAAAAAGAAACCATCATTCCTGATAGTAAAAAATCTATCAATAGCGGAGGTATATTGCCATTAGGCGAGGTAAGAGAAAACTTCATTTTCAAAGAGCTAAATAGTATCGCTAAAAAGCATAAGTTTTCTTTATCTACAGCTTTAGAAAAAATACCAGCAAAAGCGTTGGATGAGATATTGTATGGTGGCTCAGAAGCGGTCATAGAAGATGAAGAAGAGTTATTGGAAGGCTTTGATGATAGATGGTATACGCTTAATAAAGGAGGCATAGTAGGCATGCTCAAGCGCTGTTTTAAATACACCTCTTCAGAGAGTATTCGCAATTGGGCAGAGGGTTTTATGGATAGCGTAGATTGTCCAGATTGTATGGGTACACGTCTCAAAAAAGAATCGCTTTATTTTAAAATAGATGGGAAAAATATTGGCGAACTGGCGAACATGGATATTGATACACTTGCTGACTGGTTTAAAAATCTCGAATCTCGCTTGAACGAAAGACAAAACCTTATAGCAAAAGATTTATTGAAAGAGATAAGAACAAGAATAGGATTTATTTTAGACGTTGGTCTAGATTATCTTTCGCTTAATAGGCCAGCCAAAACGCTCTCTGGTGGTGAGGCACAGCGCATCAGATTAGCTACTCAAATCGGCTCGCAACTTTCGGGTATTACTTACATCTTAGATGAGCCAAGTATAGGCTTACATCAGCGCGACAATCATCAGTTGATAAAAGCATTACGTAAACTAAGCGACTCGCCAAATACTGTATTGGTTGTAGAACATGATAAAGACATCATGCTCGAAAGCGATTATATCATTGACATAGGGCCAGGTGCTGGAGAGCATGGTGGTAAAATCATAGCAGCAGGAACTCCCGAAGATTTTAAGAAAATGGATACCACTACCGCCAAATACCTCAATCATGAGTTGAATATTGAAATTCCTAAAAACAGAAGAGAGGGAAATGGAAATAAAATAGATTTAAGAGGAGCAACTGGAAATAATTTAAAAGATGTAAACCTGCGTCTTCCCCTCGGAAAACTAATTTGTATTACAGGCGTGTCTGGAAGCGGAAAATCAAGCTTAATTACCGAAACTTTTTACCCTATTTTATCCAAACATTTTTACAAAAGTCTTCAAAAACCCCTGCCCTACAAATCTATAAAGGGATTAGAACACATAGATAAAGTCATTGAAATAGATCAAAGTCCCATAGGACGCACACCTCGCTCAAACCCAGCTACATACATCAAGGTATTTGATGAAATTCGAAAAGTTTTTGCTCAATTGCCAGAGGCCAAAATTAGGGGCTATCAACCAGGTCGATTTTCGTTTAATGTAAAAGGCGGACGTTGCGAAGAATGTCAAGGAGGAGGAATGAAAGTCATACAAATGAATTTTTTACCAGACGTTGAAGTACTATGCGAGAAATGTCAAGGAAAACGATATAATCGCGAAACCTTAGAGGTTAGATATAAAGGTAAATCTATCAATGATGTGCTCAATATGACAATAGAAGATGCTACTTCATTTTTTGAAAATATTCCGTCTATCTACATAAAACTCAAAACGCTTCTTGATGTAGGGCTAGGATATATTCGACTTGGGCAGTCTTCTACCACACTTTCGGGTGGTGAAGCACAGCGTGTGAAACTATCTTCAGAGCTTTCAAAAAAAGATACCGGCAAAACATTTTATATTTTAGACGAACCGACCACAGGTCTACATTTTAATGATATAAAAGTCTTGTTAGAGGTGCTCAACAAACTAGTAGATAGAGGCAATACAGTACTCGTCATAGAGCACAATATGGATGTGATAAAAATTGCAGACCACATCATAGATGTAGGGCCAGAAGGTGGCAATAAAGGCGGTATTATAATAGCCGAAGGTACACCAGAGCTAGTGGCTAAATCTAAACTAAGCCACACTGCAATATTTCTAAAAGAAGAGTTGAGTATTCTTTAAATCGTTCTCTTCAACTTGCACATTCCACCCAAAAACGTATTTTTGACCATATTATGATTACTACATCTACCATACCCACTACCCCAACTGGCAATACGCTACACTGCAAAGGTTGGGTGCAAGAAGCAGCATTGAGAATGCTTTTAAATAATCTCGACCCAGAAGTAGCTGAGCGACCCGAAGACCTTATTGTATACGGAGGTTTGGGCAAAGCCGCTCGAAATCACGAGTCGTTGCATAAAATTATCGCAAGTCTAAAATCGCTTGAAGAAGACGAAACCTTAATCGTGCAAAGCGGAAAAGCAGTAGGTATTTTGCGCTCCCATAAAGATGCACCTCGTGTGCTCATCGCCAACTCTAATCTTGTGGGCAAGTGGGCGACATGGGAACATTTCAGAGAGCTAGAGCAAAAAGGCTTGATGATGTACGGACAAATGACCGCTGGCTCTTGGATTTACATCGGTTCGCAGGGTATCGTGCAAGGCACCTATGAAACTTACTTGTCTCTTGCTAACAAACACTTTGGTGTGCCATCGCTAAAAGGAAAGCTTAATGTAACAGCGGGCTTGGGTGGCATGGGTGGCGCTCAACCGCTCGCTATCACTATGAATGAAGGAGTAGCGCTCATAGCTGAAGTAGAAGAATGGCGTATCCAAAAGCGCATAGAAACGAAATATTTAGATGTTTACTTCAAAAACATAGACGAAGCTATAGACCGCGCACTAAAAGCTAAACAAGATGGAGAAGCTCTATCCGTTGGCGTTTTGTGTAATATTGTAGATTTATTAGAACGACTTTTAGAACGTAATATTATCCCTGATACACTCACCGACCAAACATCTGCGCATGACGAGTTGATTGGTTATTTTCCCGAAAATATAAGTGTAGTAGAGGCTTTCGCACTTCGCGAAGCCAATCCCGCAGAATATATAAAGCAATCGCTAGACACTATGGCTCATCATGTAAAATTGATGATTGCCCTCCAAGAAAAAGGAGCCATTACTTTCGACTATGGC
>JBIKJU010000036.1:0-12200 GCA_044360745.1 Chitinophagales bacterium | reverse complement strand
TAGCCATCGCTCGGTACATTTACCCCTGCTTCGCCCTGTATTGGCTCTACAACAAATGCTGCAACATTTGGATTTTGCAAAGCCACCGCCAAGGCTTCAACATTATCATAAGGCACTTTAATAATGCCTGGCAAATGAGGTCCAAATCCCGCAAAACTAGAAGGGTCATCTGAGGCTGAAATAGCAGCAATTGTTCGGCCGTGAAAATTGCCTTCAGCAAAAATAATTATTGCTTTATTTTCTTCTACTCCCTTTATTTTATATGCCCATCTTCTAGCTAGTTTTATAGCAGTTTCTACAGCTTCTACACCTGTATTCATAGGCAATACCCGATCATATCCAAAATACTCGGTGATATACTTTTCGTACTCACCTAACACGGAGTTATAAAATGCACGAGAAGTTAATGTTAATCGTTCTGCTTGCTTCTTTAGGGTTTCAATAATGAGTGGATGACAGTGTCCTTGATTTACTGCTGAATAGGCAGATAAAAAATCATAGTATACTTTACCATCTACATCCCACACATGCACTCCCCTTCCTTTTTCGAGTACTACTGGTAGAGGATGATAATTGTGAGCACCATGGGCGTCTTCAAGTTCTATAAGTTGCTGTGATCGGGAAACAGATGTAGCTATCATACTTTTAAAAATTTAAACTTAAAAATGATTGGACAAAAGTATAAATAGTGTCGATAGATTAGCTTTATTATTAGACTTAAAAAGTCTAAAAAAGGTTGCATGTCTATTTTTTTGACAATTCGATGACAATCTTGTCGAAACTCTGCTTAATTTTTAACAATCGTTCTTCTAAAGATTTACGCTCTTGAATAGAGATTCCTGGATGTTTGTCGGGGTGATATTTCAAAATCAATTTTCGATATGCCGAACGAATACTCTCTAAAGAATCGCTAGGCGAAATGCCTAAGATATCATAAGCTGTCTCTTCTACTGGTTCTCTTGATTTTTCGATTGCTAAAAATGAAGATGCTGATACATTCATATAACAGCCCAAAGTAAAAATACAATCACGCTCTTTATTTGAGATGGGTTTGTCAACTTCAGCTAAATCAAATAAAAAATGAATAATCTGATAAATAGTTTCCTTTGGGCAAGCACTTAAAATATCTGTACACGCTTTTTTCTCATCATACTTTTTTTGCAGAAAATGATTAAGAATACTCATTTTCTCATCTATAAAATCTGGATTAAAATTATTCTCGAAAAAAGAACGAATAAAATTTAATTCAGCGAAAGTAACCCCCTTTTCAGTTTTGATAAGTGTAGCACTTAAGAGCAAAAGATTGGTTTCAAAATCGGTAGTGTTCTTCGTAAGTGCTTCATTCTTTTTTCCAGACTCAAGTAGTTTTCCTGCCCCAAATCCTACAATAGCACCCAATGGAGAGCCCATCACTACCCATCCTAGTCCTGCTCCAACCCATTTCTGATAGCTCATGATTCTTTTTTCTTTAAAGAATAAATAAACAAAATTAATCCGAAGGCTATAAATGGCAAACTCAGTATTTGGGTCTTTGAAATCACTCCTAAAAAGAGATTAGATTCAGGCTCTTTAGTGAACTCTAAAAAAAATCTTAGTGTGAAAGTAAGTGTGAAAAAGTATGCAGCATAAAGAGATACAAATCTAGATTGGTATTTTCTATAGAGTGCTAGACTCCCTAAAAACAAAATAAAATAACCTATTGCTTCATAGAGCACTACTGGATGGCGAGGTGAATTATCCACTAGTTCAAAAATAAATGCCCAAGGTACATCAGATACTTTGCCATATAGTTCGCTATTAAATAAATTTCCTAATCGAATAAGCGCTGCTGGTATTAAAATAACTAGAGAGGCTCTGTCTATAAGCCAAAGGAGTTTATACTGAGGATATCTTTTCACAAAAAGCAAAAGACCTACCAATCCTCCTACCAATCCACCATGACTAGCCAATCCTCCATTCCAAATTTTAAAAATATCCAATAAATTTTGAGAAAAATACTCCCATTGGTAAAAGAACACTTGCCCCAATCTTGCACCAACAATAGCTCCAATAAAAATATACTGAACAATAAGCACTAAATGGTCATCACTTAAATTTTCTTTTTTTAAAATCCATCGACCTACAAAAAAACAAGAAATAATAGAGAGCGACCACATCAACCCATACCACTGAATACTAAACCAATCAAAAGGCAAGGGTATATCAGGATGTACATTCCATCGAATAAACAAAAAGCTAAGATTCATAAAGCGAATCTAAAAGAAAATAGTATGATTTCTAAACTTAAATCTGACTGAAATAATACTCTCGGTACAACAATCCATTTTTAAACATTTTGACCATGTATCGTTTTCCTCTAAGAGAGAGTGGGAAAGGGTCGTATCGAAAACTATGGCTACCCGGTTGAAAAACAATTTGATGTATTAAATTTCTGACTTCTTGTCCATCAGATTCATAATAACCAACAGAAACCACAGCACTTGAATCTATGCTAAATGGAATATTCCGATCTATTTTTTTGCCTAAATATAAATTAGATACCCAAGTATCCTGCTTGGGCTGTCGTTTTAGTTCTTCAAGATTTACCTTTTTGCGTCGTGCTACAAAACTTTGTAGTTCATTTTCAATTTGCGTATTAGTTGATGAAATATTTAAGATCGATGATCCGTCTGTAAATGACCATACGGCATCTTGAGCAGCACTATTAAAATATTTCTTATCAGCAATGATATTTGCTAAATCTAGTAATGCTCCCTCAGCTCTTTTATCGAGAGCATATTTTTGCTTACTGCTGGGGCCGCTGTTGCTTGCTTGTGTACAAAAAGCATAAATAGGCTGAGAGTACCGCTGATCAGGCTTCAGTTTTATTTTGATTTTTTGAACCAAAAGCATACGCTGATATTGAGGGTCTGTGGGTTTTAAAAAAAAGCCTTCATCCAATTCTACTTCTAACTCTTGATGAGTAAGATTGCGAAGAGAAAGACTCATTTTAGGATAATTATTTCCTTCGGCTATTGAAATACTCGGAGTAGACTCCGAAGATCCAGTCCACTCTGCCGAAATAAGTTGGGAAGATAGAGCATCTTGCATTTTATGAGACCATGCTACAGAATAAATAAAGATGTAGAATACTGTGAGGTGTAATCTTTTCATAATACAAAATTTAAGTTTAGGAGATATTATGAAAACGAAAAAGAGCGAAAAGATATTATGTACTTAAAAAGAATGTTGATTTATTCTACAAAATCAACATGGCGTCACCATAAGCGAAAAATTTGTATTTTTCTTTTATGGCTTGTTCGTATGCTTTCATTATCAAGTCATATCCACCAAAAGCAGCCACTTTTATAAGCAAGCTCGATTTTGGTTGATGGAAATTGGTGATTAAACAATTGGCAATAGCAAAATCGTATGGTGGATGGATAAACAAATTAGTCCAGCCAGTAGAAGGAGTAAGTTCTTTGCCCGCAGATACAGATGACTCTGTAGCTCTCAAAACTGTAGTGCCTACAGCACATATTTTTTTATTATTAGCTTTAGCCTCATTGACGATACGTGTGCATTTCTGAGATATTTCGTAAAACTCAGCATCAGTTTTATGCTTTGATAAATCCTCTACATCTATAGTTCTAAACGTACCAAGACCAGTATGAAGGGTTATTTCAGCCAACTCTATTCCTTTTATTTCAAAACGCTTTAATAATTCTTTTGAGAAGTGCATACCTGCTGAAGGTGTAGCTACACCTCCTTCTACTTTTGCAAAAACAGTTTGGTAGCGCTCTTCGTCTGCTTTCTCTACAGGTCTTTTAATCAATTTTGGTAGTGGTGTTTCACCCAAACCATAAAGTGTTTTTTTGAATTTCTCATAATCTCCATCATATAAAAAACGTATAGTTCTACCTCTAGAAGTAGTATTATCAACAACCTCAGCAATCAACTCATCATTTTTTCCAAAATAAAGCTTATTTCCAACTCGAATTTTTCGAGCAGGATCTACTAAAACATCCCACAAATAATTATCGCGGTTGAGCTCTCTTAATAAAAACACCTCGATTTTAGCGCCTGTCTTTTCCTTAGTTCCATAAAGTCTAGCAGGGAAAACTTTGGTGTTATTTAACATTAAAACATCACCATCGCCAAAGTATTTTAAAGAGTCTTTAAACACTTTATGCTCAATTTTTCCAGTAGCTCTGTTAACTACCATTAGTCGAGACTCATCTCTGTTTTGAGCTGGATGAAGGGCTATTAATTCTTTTGGAAGATTGAAGTTAAAATTGGATAGTTTCATATTATGAATTTTACGGAATTCTGAAATGGGATGCAAAACTAACATTTTTTACGAGAAAAGCAAGTCTTTTAAAGAATAGTTAGATACTGCAATTCATAAATTTTGATTTACTTTGGAGGGTGAAAATTTATTGGAAAATAATAAAGCAAAGTATAAGGCTAAGTATTGAAGAAATTATCTCTTCAAAATTAAGGTCATTTCTTTCTCTTTTGGGTGTTGCGATTGGAGTTTTGTGTGTAGTTGCTATTTCTACAGCTGTTACTTCACTTGAGAAAAACATCGAGAATAGTTTTTCATCATTTGGAACAGATATTTTATATGTTCAAAAATGGCCTTGGATCTGGACTGATGGCGATAACTATCCGTGGTGGCGATACCTCAATAGACCTAATGTGAATAAAAGAGAATTAGAACAAATAGAAAAAAAAATATCTACAGCAAAAGCGATAGCACTGATTAATTTTTCTGAAAGAAAAACTGTAAAGTATTTAGATAGAGAAGCGGAAAATATTAGCCTCACAGGTGCCACCAAAGATTATGATTTAATAAAAAACTTTGATTTTAGTAGTGGACGATATTTTACTGATAATGAGTTTGTAAACGGCACACATGTGTGTATCATTGGAGCTAATGTAGCAGATGCCCTATTAGGGGGATTTTCGCAAAAAGAAGGTCATAAACTAAGGGTGGGAGGTATTGAATTAGTTGTTAATGGCGTTTTAAAACGTGAAGGAGATGATTTATTTGGATTTACATTAGACAACTCAATTGTAGTTCCTTATAACACTATATCACTTTTTACAAATGAAAACAACGCTGGCGATCCACTCATTGCTTTCAAACCCAAAGATGGTATCCCATTTGAAGAGATGAAATATGAAGTAAAAGGGGCAATGAGAGCCATCCGAAGATTGCCACCAGAGCAAGAAGATAACTTCGCGCTCAATAAAATGAGTGTGTTTACTGATGGCATTTCATCTATCCTTTCATTTGTAGCGTTTGCTGGTTTTATTATAGGTGGATTTTCTCTTTTGGTTGGTGGGTTTGGAATAGCCAACATAATGTTTGTATCTGTAAAAGAGAGAACAAATATAATAGGGATTAAAAAGGCTTTAGGCGCAAAACAAGTTTATATTTTGCTTGAATTTTTGTTAGAAGCAATTATACTATGTCTTTTTGGAGGACTGATTGGACTTATTATGATGTTTGGATTAATAAAAGGTTTAGAATGGTATCTAGTCAATTTCCAAGACTCTACGTTCAAATTTTATTTTACGCTAAAAAACATTTCTATTGGCTTTATTCTCTCTTTTATAATAGGTGTAATTTCTGGATTAATTCCAGCCTATAAAGCTTCTAAAATGAGACCTGTAGATGCCATAAGGAGCTAAAAAATTACCCCGCCTTCATTTCTAAAAGCGGGGTATAATTATAATGTCTTAAAAGAACTATCTAATAAATAACATCTCTCTATATTTCGGCAACGACCACAAACTGTCATCCACTAATCGCTCTAATGTATCACATTGTTCTCTCACATCGTCAAACAAAGGTTTCACTTTATCGCAATAAGTTTTAGCGATTGCTGGAGTAGATTTTCCATGATGTGCAGCGGCATTAGCTACTTTTAGTTTATCAATAGCATCGCTGAGTTTGTTTACAGCAGTAGCAATTTGACCTAATACATCTTTTTGTGCTTTGTATGAAGCTGCTGGTAGTCCAGCTTCCTTCAGTCCTTTTACGTTAGTGATGAGCTTGTTCATATACTCTAAAGCAATAGGTAATACATTATTTGTAGCTAGTTCCACCAATGTGTTGGCTTCTATTTCAATTTTTAGAACATAGCTATGATTCATAATTTCATATCTTGCTTCTAGCTCTCTTTCGGTATAGATTCCGCATTTAGAGAAAAGTTCTTTCGCTTTTTTAGTCACAAAGAAATCAAGTGCGTAAGGTGTAGTCTTTACATTATTTAAACTACGTTTTTTTGCTTCTTTTTCCCATGCATCAGAGTAGCCGTCTCCTTCAAATACAATTTTCTTTGAAGATGTGATATAATCTCTAATTACTCTCATTATAGCACCTTCTTTAGACTCTCCTTCTTTCACTTTCTCATCTACTGATTTTTTAAACTCAATGAGTTGATTCCCCATGATGGTATTCATCACTATCATAGGTTGAGCGCAGTTAGCTGTAGAACCAACTGCTCTAAATTCAAATTTGTTGCCAGTAAATGCAAATGGTGAAGTTCTGTTTCTGTCTGTATTGTCTAACATCACATCAGGAATCTTATTATGAATATCCAATTTCAAATTAGCATTTACTAACTCATCATATTTTCCTTTCGGCACACGTTTTTCAATTTCATCAAGCACACTACTCATGTATGAGCCTATGAATGCAGAAATAATAGCTGGTGGAGCTTCATTTGCGCCCAATCTATGATCATTGTTTGCCGATGCTATTGATGCTCTTAGTAGATCTGCATTTTCATGCACAGCTTTCAAAACATTCACAAAAAATGTAAGGAAAAGTAAATTGCTCTTTGGTGTTTTACCGGGAGATAAAAGATTCTTTCCTGTGTCAGTGCTCATACTCCAGTTGTTGTGCTTACCACTACCATTCACCCCTGCAAATGGTTTTTCATGCAATAATACTTTCAACTTATGCCTTCGAGCTATTCTCTCCATCAAATCCATCAACAATTGGTTATGATCAACTGCAATACTAACTTCTTCAAACATAGGAGCACACTCAAACTGAGAAGGCGCTACTTCATTGTGCCTAGTTCTAACAGGTATGCCCAACTTATGACATTCCACTTCTAAGTCAAGCATAAATGCATACACTCTTTCAGGTATAGTTCCAAAATAATGATCTTCTAATTGTTGTCCTTTTGCTGGTGAATCGCCAATAAGTGTTCTACCAGTAAACATCAAGTCTGGTCTTGCGAAATACAGTGCCTCGTCAATCACAAAATACTCTTGCTCCCAACCTAATGTAGCCGTTACGCGTGTAGCATCTTTATCAAACAAATGCACTACAGGTAAAGCAGCTTCTTCTAAGAAATGACATGACTTCAATAAAGGAGCTTTATAGTCTAATGTTTCACCTGTATAGGAAATAAAAATAGTAGGAATACAAAGTGTTTTTCCGTCACCAATTTCCATGATGAATGCAGGGCTACCCGGATCCCAAGCTGTATATCCCCTAGCTTCAAAAGTTGCTCTGATACCGCCTGATGGGAAGGAAGAGGCATCTGGTTCTTGCTGAACTAACGCATCTCCTCCAAACACTTCTATTGCTCCATCTCCATGAGGAGTAAAAAACATATCATGCTTTTCTGCAGTAAGTCCTGTCAATGGCTGAAACCAGTGTGTATAAGAATTAGCTCCCTTTGACATGGCCCAAGCTTTCATCCCTGCTGCTACTGAGTCAGCAATTTCTCTGCTGATTTTTTTCCCAGATTTCATAGCATCGCGAACAGCTTTGAATGCATCATCTGAAAGAAACTCGCGCATCATTTTGTTATTAAAAACATTTGACGCATAATAATCTGATACCTTTGTACCTGCCAATTTGGGAGAGACAACCTCCCTATTAATCACAGTATTTACGGCTATTTTTCGTTGATTTGACATATATGTTGTTGTTTTTATTGCAAAAGTATATTATTTTTCAAAAAAACAATCCAATGTTGACAAAAATGATTTTTTTGTTAGTTTAAATTATCAATTTGTAGACTCAAGACATAAAAAATTAAAAATATAGTATCTAAAATTTAATTTTTCAACAAATTTCTACCAAATTTATCATATATGTATTTTGTTAAATCATAAGGATAAAGTACTACATACCATAAAAAAGGTAATGCTGTAACCTTATACCGAACTATTGCTCCCAATACCGAAACTGAAAGACCAACGATAAAAAGTTGGGCTAATGTAAAAACCAGAACAGAGATTAACAAAGAATGATTAAAATGTCTATAGCAGTTGAAGTTATAAATAGCAAACAGCAAAAGAATAAGAAAAAGAATATTCTCTATAGCAAACAAAATATCTCTTTTTGAAAACTTATGGAAAAAATTCGGCTTTATGAAAATAGAGATAATTGCATCTGGAACTAGTTTATACAATTCGACACCTTTACCTTCATAAATCTTTGTATCGATTACACTGTTTGCATTACGCTTTTCGGCATTTCTTGTAAACTCGTTTCGCTTCCCTAATAATTTCTTTGCAATAGGATTACTAAACAACAAAAATACAACAGTAAGCAATACCGTAAAAACTATCTTAAATTTCAAAGGCAATACATAGAAAAGTACAGAAAGTATAAATACAAAAAGTATAAATGGCTTTAGTGTTAAAAGAAAAAAAGCAATAAAGGAGAACAATACGACCGCTATAATACTTTTCTTCGTCACAGCATTATGAAAACTTAAAATCAGCAAACCTATACTAAAAAACACCAGTGATTCTTTAATAAGTCCACTACCCCAAAATAATAAAGATGGCAGTAAGAAAAATGAGCATTTCAGAGCAAATTTCCCCTTGTCATTTATCAAACTAAAAACTTGGTAAATGGCCACACATCCTGTAAACGACAAAAACGAAAACCAAAGTGAATGAATAAAAATATAGGCCGAAGAAAACAATCTTATGACCAAATTAAGCTTTATCACAGAAAGATGACTGGCATCTAAAAATCCACCACCCTGCTTATCTACATGATGTGTATTCGCTACTAACAATTCAAAACTAGGACTCAAGGGACTGAGTAAAAACTGAAAAACAGAAAGTATATTGTAGTTAACATTGCTCCATATGATACAAGCATCATCAAAGTATTTAAAAACATCAGCTCTATTTCTCTCAGGATAAATATTAGAATACACCCAAATCAGCAAAAATCCAACTAAAACTTTTAATAAAAAAAATAGCAACAACTCAAATAATGAAAGACCTGAATTTCTGAAAAATGGGAGCTTTGAAATTAAAAAAATGATAACTATGAAATGTAATATCAATAATGAAATCTGCATCAGATTGTTTTGAGACTTGAGTTTATTATCTTCCGCCCCGAATCTAAAAAATAACTTTGCAAAAAAGTATCATAAATACCTCTACTGTTAGACTCGTTTCTATCATTTCCAATTTTTTAATTGTATTAATGATAGCAAGGTGGTTAGGTCCTACTGCCAAAGGCATCACTACATCAATCCTTACTACTGCCACTTTCGTCACTTTTGTTGCGCATATTATAGGTGGACAATCGTTTATTTACCTTTTCCCGAGGAGCAACACCAATGAACTATTTATATCTGCTTACCTCTGGACTTTTATAGTTTCATTCGGTTCAGTTTTTTTACTAGCTATCTTTGATTTTTTCCCTGTAAAATATAGCTACTATATAGGCTTAGTGAGCTTTTTCAGCTCTATTATTAGTATTCACTCTTCATATATGCTGAGTCAAAACAAAATCAAAAGCTATAATACGTATTATATAGTACCAGTTTTCCTTAGTGTTTCTATCACTGCCATTCTCTTTTTTGTGGTCAACTATAAACATATCGACAGCTATTTCTATGCTCTTATTTTTAGTAATATCGTAGTGAGTGTTTTTAGTTTTTTGCAAACAAAAAAACTGCATGCCTTTAAATTAGATACCAATCTCTACGATACTGCCAAAAAAGCTATCAGATATGGACTACCACATCAACTTCTTGAACTCAGCCAACTGCTCAATACAAGATTTTACTATTATACCATGTTGTACCTTCAAGATAAAACAGACTTAGGTTATTTCTCTGTAGGAGTTTCTTTATTTGAAGTAGGATGGACGTTTTCACGCTCTGCACAATCACTTGTTTATTCTAAGTTAAGCCAACATCATGAAGACAGTGTCATTCAAAATATGAATCATTTTTTCAAGTTTGGATTTCTATTTAGTGGATTACTTAGTCTCACACTTTTATTAATTCCTGACCTCGTTTTTGAACTTACTTTTGGACAATACTATATCGGAATCAACAGAAGTTTAAAGTGGTTTATACCCGGACTTTTAGCCTACAACGCCTACCTCATTTTCAACAGCTATTATTTAAGCAAAGGGAAATACAGCTTACTGATTATCCTCAATCTTATTGGCTTTTTAATATGCACCTTAAGCTGTTTCATCACTATACCTACCAAATTCTTTTCTGGTGCTGCCTTCTCAGTATCTTTAGGTTTCACTTTTATAGCTATATCCATTACATATTTCTATCTAAAAGAAACCCAACAGCCCATTTCTGTTTTGTTACCCAATAAAAAAGATGGAGAGTTTATCAACAACCTATTAAAATCAGCATTTAAAAGATAGTAAATATTATTTTCGCAAAAAAATCCACTATGTCAAAAGATACATCACTCAATCAAGCTACACTAGAACAAGCTAAAGCCCTCGGTTTATCAGAAGAGGAGTTTAATCAGATAAATACTATATTAGGAAGATGCCCTAACTTTAATGAACTATCAATATATTCTGTGATGTGGAGCGAACATTGCTCTTATAAAAACTCTATCAAATGGTTGAAAACCTTACCAAGAAAAGGGAAACATCTCCTCGTGGAAGCTGGTGAGGAAAATGCAGGATTAGTAGACTTAGGTGGCGATTTAGCTTGTGCCTTTAAAATCGAATCGCACAATCACCCTTCAGCTTTAGAGCCTTACCAAGGAGCTGCTACAGGTGTAGGAGGTATCCACCGCGATATATTCACCATGGGTGCGCGGCCTATTGCTGCTCTCAATTCATTGAGGTTTGGCGATGTAAACAATGACCGCACAAAATATTTAGTACGAGGAGTAGTAAAAGGAATCGGTGACTATGGCAATGCGTTTGGTGTGCCAACTGTAGCTGGAGAGGTTTACTTCGACCCTATTTACCAAACCAACCCTTTGGTAAATGCAATGTCTGTAGGTATTGTAAAAAAAGATAGCGTTGTTTCTGCTATCGCAAAAGGCAAGGGAAACCCAGTATTTATAGTAGGTTCAGCTACTGGAAAAGATGGTATACACGGTGCTGCTTTTGCCTCAAAAGACATTACTAAAGACTCTATAAACGACCTGCCTGCTGTGCAAGTCGGAGATCCTTTTCAAGAAAAACTATTGCTAGAAGCTTCGTTAGAAGTGATTAAAACTGGTGCTGTAATAGGGATGCAAGACATGGGTGCTGCGGGCATTACATGCTCTACATCCGAAATGAGTGCAAAAGGAAAATCGGGCATGGTAATACATTTAGACAAAGTGCCAACCCGCCAAGCCAATATGAAACCTTGGGAAATATTGCTTTCGGAATCGCAAGAAAGAATGCTTGTAATAGTAGAAAAAGGAAAAGAAGATGCAGTGAAAAAAGTATTTGATAAATGGGATTTACACTGCACTCAGATAGGAGAGGTAAACGATACAGGTATCTTAGAATATTACATGAATGGTACGCTAGTCGCTAAAGCACCAGCAGAGTCATTAGTGCTAGGCGGAGGCGCTCCAGTATATGATCCAAAATATAGAGAGGCTGAGTATTATGCAGGAAATAAAAACTTTGATATCAACTCTACTCAGCTACCCGAAGACCTCAAAGAAGTAGCAGAGATGTTGGTTCGATCACCCAATATAGCTTCAAAAAAATGGGTGTATGAGCAATACGACTCTATGGTAGGTATCGTAAATATGAGCACAAACGCCCCATCTGATGCCGCAATAGTGAGAATAGAAGGAACTAACAAGGCTTTAGCTGTGACTGTAGACTGCAATGCGCGCTATGTATGGGCAGATCCTAAAGTAGGCGCACAAATAGCGGTATGCGAAGCAGCAAGAAATATTGTTTGCTCAGGTGGAGAGCCAATGGCCATAACCAATTGTTTAAATTT
>JBIKJU010000229.1:0-3585 GCA_044360745.1 Chitinophagales bacterium | reverse complement strand
AATCGCATGCGAAGCCTTAAACACGCCTGTGACAGGCGGTAATGTGAGCTTCTATAATCAATCTACAGATGGCGGAGCAGTTTTTCCAACGCCTACTATAGGGATGATAGGGCTACTTGAAAATAAGTATAACACCATGACATTAAACTTTAAACATGAAGGTGATAAAATATACGTTATTGGAGAAAACAGAGAAGATATTTCTTCCTCACAATACTTAGTTCTTCATCACGAAATCAATAATTCATCCACTCCATATTTCGATTTAAAAGAAGAGCTAGAGCTTCAAAAAGCGATCAAACAACTTATCAAAACCAACCTGATTAATGCTGCACATGATGTATCAGAGGGTGGATTATTTTGTAATCTACTAGAGATGAGTTATAGCTCAAACCTAGGGTTTAAGATCGAGACAGATGAGTCTATCCGAAAAGATGCTTTTCTTTTTGGAGAGAACCAATCGAGAGTGATAGTGACAGTACCAGCAAATAGAGAAGACTTTTTTATGCAATCTCTCATGAAATTTGACATTGATTTTAGCTTATTAGGCGATGTGAAAGGACAACTGGTAGTGGTAGATGGCGAAAAATGGGGAAGTGTCAATCACTGGAAAAGCTTAACAGAATCAGCACTTTCTTTTTAAATAAATGCGAAAATTGAGATAGGTTTACTTATTTTCAATTCTACATATAGGATAAGTCCCAGCGGGGTCTTCCGCAGTAAACCCCACATGGCAATGTTTGAATAATATAAGTAAGTGCAATGATATTCAGGCTACAAACAAAAACGCCCAAGATTTCTCTTGGGCGTTTTGTATAAATTGGAAAAGTTTATTTTTTCTCTATAGTCAAATAACCACCGATAGCTCCTGGCACAGAACCATTCACCAAAATAAGGTTGTTTTCAGCCATTATTTTCACGATTTTCACGTTTTTAATAGTGATTCTATCACCTCCCATTCTTCCGCCCATTCTCATACCTTTTAGTACTCTAGATGGATCAGAAGATGCACCGATAGAACCTGGTGCTCTTTGTCTATCATGCTGACCGTGTGATGCCATACCTACTCCAGAGAATCCATGACGTTTTACAACACCTTGAAATCCTTTTCCTTTCGATACTCCTATTACAGATATTTTCTCACCTTCAGTGAAAATTTCTGTTCCGATAGTTTCACCAGCAGCTTTAGGGAAATCAAAATCTCTAAATTCCACTAATTTTCTCTTTGGAGAAATACCAGCTTTTTTGAAGTGTCCTGCTTCTGCATTGTTTACACTTTTTTCTTTTTTGTCATCAAAAGCTACTTGTATAGCGGTATATCCATCAGTCTCTACAGTTTTTACTTGAGAAACTACGTTTCCAGATACATCTATTACAGTCACTCCTAATTGTTTGCCGTCAACGAATATGCTCGTCATACCTGCTTTTTTTCCAATTATTGCTTTCATTTTTTATTGTTTGTTTTATAAATTAAAAAATCCGATTGAAATAATGCTAAAAACAGCTATACTCCAATCGGATTAATGTATAATGTTTTAGCGGAATCACAGCATTTAAAAAATGCGGATTCATAAAATTTCAATTATGTAACTATGCTTTTATTTCTACTTCTACTCCACTTGGAAGCTCTAGTTTCATCAAGGCATCTACAGTTTTAGAAGTAGAGGAATAGATGTCTAGCAATCTTTTGTAAGTACAAAGTTGAAATTGCTCTTTAGAATTACTGTTTACGTGTGGTGAACGCAATACAGTGAAAATGTTTTTGTGTGTTGGTAAAGGCACTGGACCAGATACTACTGCTCCTGTAGCTTTTACTGTTTTCACAATCTTTTCAGCTGACTTATCGACCAAGTTGTGGTCATAAGATTTCAATTTAATTCTAATTCTTTGGCTCATAATAAAAGAACGTTTTTTATTTTAATAAATGGGTTATGATTAATCTTCTTCTTCAACTAATTTTCCAGAATTTTTAGCTATCACTGCCTTAGCTACTAACTCAGGAGTAGGTGCAAAACTATGAAACTCCATCACAGAAGTAGCACGGCCAGATGTAAGGGTACGCAACTGAGTTACATATCCAAACATTTCGCTTAATGGCACTTTAGCTTTGATTACCTGAGCATTCATTTTAGCTTCCATACCTTCTAGCATTCCTCTTCTTCTATTTAAGTCTCCTACTACATCACCAGTGTTTTCTTCTGGAGTGATAACTTCTAACTTCATAATAGGCTCTAGCAATTGAGGACCAGCAGTTTTAGCTGCTTTTCTGAATGCCATTTTAGCTGCTAACTCAAATGATAATGCATCAGAGTCAACTGCGTGGAATGAACCATCATATAATCTTACTCTCAAACCATCTACTGGATAACCTGCCAATACTCCTGTTTTGATAGCTTCTTTGAAACCTTTCTCTACTGCTGGAATAAACTCCCTAGGTACAGAACCTCCAAAAATATCGTTTACGAAAACTAAACCTTCTTTGTGATCTTCGTTTGGTCCGATTTCGATATGTATATCGGCAAATTTACCTCTACCACCCGATTGTTTTTTATACACTTCACGGTGAGAAACAGTTTTTGTCAAACGCTCTCTGTAAGTAACCATTGGAGCACCTTGATTACATTCTACACCAAACTCTCTTCGCATCCTGTCTACAAGGATTTCTAGGTGAAGCTCACCCATACCTGCCATGATAGTTTGAGCAGTTTGCTCATCAAAAGTAACTCTAAATGTAGGATCCTCTTCAGCCAATTTAGCTAAAGCCATACCCATTTTATCCATATCTTTCTGAGCTTTCGGCTCTATAGCGATAGAGATTACCGGTTCAGGGAAGTTCATACTTTCTAGAACAATAGGATGACCTTCTTGACACATGGTGTCACCAGTTTTGATATCTTTAAATCCAACAGCAGCAGCAATATCACCAGCTTCTACACGCTCAATTTGTTTTCTATCGTTAGCGTGCATCTCAAACAAACGAGAGATACGCTCTTTCTTACCAGAACGAGCATTATAGATATACGAACCTGCATCTAATGCGCCTGAATAAACTCTGAAGAAGCAAAGACGACCAACATAAGGATCAGTAGCGATTTTAAACGCTAAAGCTGTAAATGGTTCTTTTACATCTGGTCTACGAATTTCCTCTTTATCAGTATCAGGATTGATCCCAACTATTTCTTTTTTATCTAACGGTGATGGTAAAAACTCGCATACAGCATTCAATACTGCTTGCACACCTTTATTTTTGAATGATGATCCGCAAAACATTGGAACAACTTTCATAGCAATAACCGCTTTACGAATAGCAGCACGTACTTCGTCTACAGAGATAGTTTCAGGATTGTCGAAAAACTTCTCCATCAACGACTCATCGAACTCAGCTACTTGTTCAAACATTTTCTCACGATAGAATGCTACATCTTCTTTCAAATCTTCAGGAATAGGCACTTCATCAAATGTCATACCCATGTCAGTATCATTCCAGATGATAGCTTGATTGGTTACGAGGTCAACTACTCCTTTGAAATGCTCTTCATTTCCAATAGGAATTTGCATTACTAAAGGATTAGAACCAAGCATTTC
>JBIKJU010000122.1:0-6358 GCA_044360745.1 Chitinophagales bacterium | reverse complement strand
GCTCCTTGTCTGTCCATTTTGTTAACGAATCCCATACGAGCTACATTGTAGCCGTCTGCCAAACGCCAGTTTGTCTCAGATTGAGGCTCTACACCATCAACAGCTGAGAATAAAAACACTAAACCATCAAGGATACGAAGTGAACGGTTTACCTCTACAGTAAAGTCAACGTGACCTGGAGTATCTATGATATTGATATCGTATTTTCTATCTTTCCAAGACCAAGTACAGTGAGTAGCAGCAGATGTGATAGTGATACCACGCTCTTGCTCTTGTTCCATCCAGTCCATAGTAGCTCCACCTTCATGAACCTCTCCTATTTTGTAGTTTACACCTGTGTAATACAAAATACGCTCAGTAGTAGTGGTTTTACCAGCATCTATATGGGCTGCAATCCCGATATTTCTTAAATATGATAAATCTTTTGACATTGGATTATTGTATGTATATATTAAAATTTGAAATGAGCGAAAGCTTTATTAGCTTCTGCCATTCTGTGTACGTCTTCTTTTTTCTTAAAAGTAGCGCCTTCACCTTTAGAAGCAGCGATGATTTCGTTTGCTAACTTATCAGCCATGCTTTTACCATTACGAGAACGAGAAAAGTTAATCATCCATTTGATACCCAAAGATTGTTTTCTTTCTGGACGAACTTCGATTGGCACTTGGAAGTTAGATCCTCCAATACGCTTACTTTTTACTTCTACTGCTGGGCTTACATTTTGCAATGCTTTTCTCCAAACTTCGATACCGCTTTCTTTAGTTCGTTCTTCTACTAAATCTATAGCTGAATAGAAAATTTCATAAGCTGTAGATTTTTTTCCGCTCCACATTAAGTTGTTTACAAATTGAGTCACGATAGTATCAGCAAACTTAGGGTCTGGCTGTACGTATCTCTTAGGTGCTCTGGACTTTCTCATTGTTTATATTTCTTTTAGAATTTACTAATTATTTTTTACCTTTTGCTGGAGCGGCTGGAGCTGCACCTGGTTTAGGACGTTTAGTACCGTATTTAGAACGGCTTTGTTTACGTTTTTCTACACCAGCAGTATCCAAACAGCCTCTAACGATATGATATCTTACACCCGGCAAGTCTTTTACCCTTCCTCCTCTAATCAATACGATAGAGTGCTCTTGAAGATTATGTCCCTCACCTGGGATATAGGCAATCACTTCTATAGAGTTGGTTAAACGTACTTTCGCTACCTTGCGGAGAGCTGAATTTGGTTTTTTAGGCGTAGTAGTGTACACACGAGTACAAACTCCACGTCTTTGCGGGCATGAATCTAAGGCACGGCTCTTAGATTTGGCCTTAATTACTTCTCTTGATTTTCTAACTAATTGTTGAATAGTTGGCATTAAATTCTTTTTTTGGGTCGGCAAAGCTAATCTAATTTTGATTAATTCAAAAATCTATCTCAAAAAAAGTTTCCCAAAATGCTATTTGGGGATAATTTTGGGCGAAAATCGGGGATATTTCTCCAAAACTGGGTAGGGAGGGCTGCTGTTTTCGTAAAATAGGGATTTATGAGGGATTGGGGGATTTTGATTAAAAAAATTTGACTTTGGGTTGATTTCAAGGCATTTTCCCAACTGGTCTTAGCTGATGCTAAGACCAGTTGGGTGATAAAATAAATAGTTAATTTTAAAAGTAAGATTGAAAAAGAATACGTAAAAATACAACTAAAAAAAAATTCTCTTCTTCCCTCTCCCCTACTCAAACAAGTATTGCAAGTCTTCAATCGTTAGATTCTTCACAAATCCTTCGTCTTCGAGAATGAGTTCATCTGCTAAATTTTTCTTTCGATTTTGTATATTCATTATTTTCTCTTCTATGCTGTTTCGGCAAATCATCTGGTAAGCAAAAACAGTTTTATCCTGCCCGATTCGATGAGTGCGATCTATGGCTTGTTGCTGTATGGCTGTATTCCACCATGGGTCTACCAAAAATACATACTCTGCTGCCGTGAGGTTTAATCCAGCATTGCCCACTTTTAGACTCAACAAAAAGACCTCAAAATTTTCATCTTGCTGAAAGCGATTCACTACATCACCACGCTCACTTACAGGAGTATCGCCATCTAGGATTTCACTTCTTACCTCCATAGTATCTAGTCGCTGTTTTATTAATTTCAGCATTGATTTAAACTGCGAAAACACCAATACTTTTTTCCCTTTCAGAGATGTACTTAGCTTTTCGGTCAATAAGTCAAGCTTGATAGATTCTGCGATTTCACTATCACTATCTTTCAACAGTTCTGGAGAACAACAAACTTGTCGAAGTTTAATAATGCTTTGGAGAATATTAAGTTTGTTTTTAGAAAGTCCTTCATTCTTGACTTGGAGAAAAATACTGTCTCGTATTTGACTTTTAACTGTTTCGTAAAGCGTACGCTGATCCTCACCCATGTCGCACCACATCATAGATTCCACCTTTGGTGGCAAATCAGTAGCTACCTGCTGTTTTGTTCTGCGGAGAATAAAGGGCTGAGTCATAGCTTGGAGCTCTTTTAACTTATCATTTCGTTTGTACCGTTCTATTTGCAAAACGAATTCCTTTTTAAAAAATTCTCTTGTTCCCAAAAAATCAGGAAGTATAAACTCAAATTGACCATGCAGATCCATCGTATTATTTAAGATTGGCGTACCAGATAATATCACTCTACTCTTAGCCTTAAGTTGGTAAACAGCTTGAGCTATCTTTGCACTTGGGTTTTTTATATTATGACTTTCATCTATCACAGCTGCATCCCAAAGCATAGCTTTCAGGAAATCATCATCAGTGCGCAATGTATGATAACCGGTAATAAGAACTCTAGCATTAGAATCAAAAAAGGCATCTGCTGATCGAGCTTTATCATGAAACAAAAATGTAGTGAGCTGTGGTGCAAACTTTTCAAACTCACTTTTCCAGTTTTCGACTAATGACAACGGACATACGATAATAAATTTTGCATCTTCCTTTTGCTCTGCAATAGAAGCTAAAAAGGTAATCGTTTGAAGTGTTTTCCCTAAACCCATATCATCAGCAAGGCACACCCCTGCACCTATTTCAGCGAGCAATTTCATCCACTCAAAACCTTTTTGTTGGTATGGCCTAAGGGTAGCATTCAACAGTTTAGGTAAAGGATAAAGTGTACTATCTTCTTGTTGCCAAAGCTGCCATTTTTGTCGCCACTCCTGCGAAATGATAGGTTTAAACGCACTCCTTATTGCCTCGTGCTGGTCAGCTACCATTAGCCATTTCGATACAGACAAAAGGCCTCCATCTATGCGAGCGTGCCGAACAATGTGCTCATACTTTTCTCTCCATGTATCATCAAAAACGCCTATCGAATGATCTTTTAAAATAACAGCAAATTGTGATTGAGCAACTACTTTTTGCATCTCTTTTAAAGGCACGCTCTCGTCACCAAATTTTACGTTCATTTCGAAATACAATCGGTTATCATCAGTTTTTTTCAACACTAAGGTAGTATCAGCAGGATGTGGAGAGTATCTGAAATGCTTGAGCATATCTATCCCTTTTATCTCTACATCTTCGCTCAATAGGGATTGAAATATTTTTAAAAACCAATGCTTCTTTTTAGCATCGTCAAAAGTGAGATAAAAATATCCTCTGTTCTGATTCTTGAAATTTGGGTGTAGTGCTCTTATTTTTTCTACAAATTCCACCTCAAGGTTTTCATTTCGCTTTATACTTAATATTTCACCCCCATAATTGACCTCTTCTATTTCTTTAAACTCACCATCTATGACTACTTCTTCATATTTCCATTGGGGTGTAAGCATCAGAAACTGCTCACTAATTTCACTAAATAGGATACATCCTTGTGGCTCACAATCTACAGATTCAATTGTCATTAAATTTCCTCGATCTACCGCATAGTTTTTCTCTACTGTGGTTAAAATTTCTTCAATAAAAGTTTTCTGCTCTAATCCTTCTTTTGGTTGACGATCGGCTAACCATCTTAGAGTAGTCAAGTCTTTTACACTAAGTACAGTATAGATATTATCACTGTAAAGTAAAAAATCATAGATCACAAAATCAGTTATAGGATATTCTTGATTTTCTAAAACAATGACAACATCTAACTTTAATAGATTATTTTCATTTTTAAATACTGTAAATTTAAGAATTGGAATTAAAGATGAAATACTAGTCTGCTTGATTAAAAAACGTCCTGGCTGATGCTCATATTTGTGGTATAGCTTTATTACACTTTTTGCTATGCTTTTAAAACAATCTATAAGATGTCGTTCTGTAAATCTTTTTTGGAAAACTTCTTTACTTACTCCACTCTTTTGCTTAGCTAAAATCTTCACTTGATCATTAATAAAATCCTCAAGATTAGTTTCAATGAGTTTAGAATAGCTTTCTAAAGCTTCTTTTGAATATCCTGAGCGATTGAGAAGATAGTGAGCGTGATTATCAAAAGCTGCAGTCTCAAACTGAGTACCAGTTTCACTTTTAGTCACCACAAGCAAATTTAGAATGTGGTGCGTATACAAAATTTTCGAGGGGGTCAATAGCACTGCATATTGACGCTCAACTTTTTTTGACATAGCGAAAAATTTCTAAGTGTGTAAACCTCCGTTTACATTCAATATTTCTCCTGTAATGTATGAAGCTCCTTTAGATGCTAAGAAGCAAACGGCCTCTGCCACTTCTTCTACTTGTCCGAATCGCTGAACAGGAATAATAGTTCTGTAATTTTTTTCATCTATACCCTCTGTCATGTCAGTTTTGATAAAACCTGGCGCAACACAGTTTACCGTAATTCCTCTTCTACCTACTTCTTGAGCGAGTGCCTTTGTTGCCGCTATCACACCAGCTTTAGATGCTGCATAATTAGTTTGACCTGGCAATCCTTTTACACCAGATAGTGATACAATGTTGACTATGCGTCCATATTTATGAAACATCATAAGAGGCAAAACTATCTTCGTGATATAAAAAAACGAGTCTAAGTTGGTACTTAAAACACTATGCCAGTCTTCATCACTCATCATCATCATCAAGTTATCTTTTCGGATGCCTGCATTATTTATTAAAATTTCAACTTTCTTATCCTTGTTGTTTTCGACCCACTGATTAAGAGTAGTATTGATACTATCCTTAGATGATACATCAAAAGGCAAAAGTTCTCCATCGCCTCCAGCTTGCTTTATTTCAGCAAGTGTATTTTGCGCTTCTGCAATGTTGCTTCTAAAGTTAATGACTACAAAATAGCCTTGCTGTGCTAGTTTTAATGCTACAGATTTCCCGATACCTCTAGAACCTCCAGTGATTATAGCACACTTTATATCTTCCATAATACGATTTATTTAAACGAAAATTTTTGTTTGAGATGATGAGATAAATGAGCCAATTCTTTATAAACTGGCCTATCTTCTGATAATCTACCAATATAATACCTTACTTCCTTATACAACTGCTGGCCACCTTCATTCAAATTTTCATAGAAAACAGAAGAGTCTACAGCCTCTGCTAATGCGAGGGTATGAACCGCTAAAATATCAAAGGTATTGTCAATCACTTTAGCACAAAGCAAGGCAGAGTTTGAACCCATACTTACGAGGTCTTGATTATCATTATTACTTGGTATAGAGTGAACATAGTTAGGGAAACTAAGCGATTGGTTTTCTGCAACAGTAGAAGTAGCCGTGTACTGTATACCTTGCATGCCAAAGTTTAAACCCAATACTCCATTATTTATAAAAGGCTTCAATTTCCCATTGAGTTTATCATTTAAAAGATAATTCAATTGTCTATCGGCCAACATAGAAAGTTTCGTAATAGCTATTTTTAATTTATCCATTTCTAATGAAACATAATCTCCATGAAAATTGCCTCCATGATATACGTTTTTGGAATGATGATCTACTATAGGATTGTCGCTAACACTGTTTAGCTCATTTAAGAGCACTTGCTGCGACTGAATAAAAGTATCATAAATAGGCCCTATAATTTGAGGTGTACATCGAAGTGAATAATACTCTTGAACCTTTTCTTGAAATTCAGTTTCAGTAGTAGCTTTATATAAGTGTTCTTGTCTATTGCGAGTAAGTTTACTGCTAGCTAACTTGGTTCTCATCCACTCTGCAATAAAACGCTGTCCAAAGTGTAGTTTAGCTTCATTCAATGGGGCAGATAAATGATCATCAAAAGCTCCCATCACTTCATTGATTGTAATTGAAATCAGTGACGATAAATAAATAAGTCTTTCTGCATGATATAAATTGACGAGTCCAATAGCAGTCATACACGATGTACCATTCATCATCGCCAATCCCTCACGTAACCTAATTGCAAATGGAGTAAGAGCAATCTCTTCAAAAACAAATCTTGCTGGTTT
>JBIKJU010000100.1:0-7332 GCA_044360745.1 Chitinophagales bacterium | reverse complement strand
CTACTACTATTTCGGTAGCTACTGAAGTCATAATAGTTCGGCTAAGAGTAGTATTGATAGAGTCATTTACATTTTCAACTATGGACTTAGTTGGATACAAGTTCAAAAACTCTCTAATTCTATCAAATACAATCACGGTGTCGTTGATAGAGTAACCAATCAATGTAAGTATTGCAGCTACAACGTTTTGGTCGATTTCTAGAGAGAATGGACTAATGTGTCGCAATAAAGAAAATAATCCCAAAACAATAACTGGGTCATGGACTAAGGCTATGATAGAACCAATGGCATACTCTATCTTTTTAAAACGTAGTAAAATATACAATCCTATTCCTATTACGCTAAATAATCCAGACCATAATGCACTTTTACGGATATCATCAGCTATAGTAGGTTCAATACGAGTAATTGATTTTATATTTCTTGTTCTAAAAGATTCAAAACTACCTTTGTTTTGGAAAAATGGCAATACCCCTGTATAAAGTTTTGACTCAATTAAGCTATCGACTTGAGGTGTGTTTTGATCAATTAAATAAGCCGTAGTGATTTGTATTTGACTATTGCTACCATATGTTTTTACCAATGGTTTTGAGCCAAAAGACTTCTCTAATGATTTTGCAACTTCAGATGTTTTCACATCACCATCAAACTTCACTACATAACTTCTACCACCCTTGAAGTCTACTCCCATATCAAAACCTATAAATATCATAGAAGCAAAAGAAATAACAAAAGCTATTGTGGATATAACATAAAATACTTTACGCTTGCCCATGAAATCAAAATGGAATCCACGTAAAAACTTCATGGAGAAATCATTTCCAAATTTAATATTGAATTTCTTATCCGCAGCCCAATCAAACAATATTTTAGAAAGTGCCACAGCCGTAAACATGGAAGTGAGAATACCAATCACTAACGTAACAGCGAAACCTTTCACTGGACCATAACCAAAGAAGAATAATACAATACCAACCAACAACGTTGTAATATTAGCATCAATAATAGCTGCGTAAGAATGGCTATAGCCTTCAGCAATAGCATGTTTTAAACCTTTACCTTTCCAAAGCTCTTCTCTAATACGCTCATTTATGATTACGTTTGAGTCAATGGCAATGGATAGAATAAGAACTATACCTGCAATACCAGGTAACGTAAGTGATGCTCCAAAATTAGCTAAAACACCTATGATCAAAAATAAATTTAATGCTACTGCTACTATTGCTACCCATCCGGAAGATGAATAGTAGAAAATCATAAACAAACAAGTAACTAAAAAGCCAATTAACATTGAAATGATTCCTGCATTGATTGACTCCTTACCTAAAGATGGTCCAATCACTTGCTCCTCAATAATTCTTGCTCTAGCCTCTAATTTTCCTGACTTTAAAATATTCGCTAAGTCTTCTGCTTCTTGCACATCAGACAAACCTGTAATTTGTGTATTGCCCCCAGAGATTTTTGACTGTACACGTGGTGCCGAAAAAACTCTATTATCTAAAACAATAGCTACACATTTCTTAACTGGTTTTCCATTGACCACTCCGTTTACAGCATCTTCTGTCATTTTCTCCCATTTGTTAGCTCCCATTGAATTCATTTGGAGAGTCACTTGCGGGGAACCCGTCTGGTCGAATCCTTTTTGTGCATCCGTGATAACATCTCCGGTTAGAGGGGCTTCAGGGCGGCTAGGATTAGCTTTTATAGCGTATAAGCCGAAAATAGATTTGTCTTTATAAAGTGGCTTTGCTGACCAAACAAATTTCAAATCTCTTGGAAAAATAGGACGGCAAATTTCATCACTCAAATACTGATTAATTTTTACAGTGTCTTTCCCCATAGCTATACCCAAAAGTGGACCCTCATAGGCTTGTCCTGTTTGTTGATCAAACTGAAGAGCCAAAAGATTTCTGATAGGGTAAAGATTTGATGAATCCTTTTTAGCTGTTGTATTGCCTAAATTAGTTGCTTTTTTAGCTCCTGTATCTACAGCTCCATCTGTTAGATTAGATAAAGAAATACCTGAAGTAGATGACGAGTCGCTTGATTGACCTGTAGTGTCAGTAGGAGTTTGGTTGAATAATTTTGAACCGAGATCGTTATCAGCTTGAGCTATCAAACCAATAATTTCCTCATTTTCATAAGTATCCCAAAACTCTAGCTGAGCAGTTTGTTGCAAGATTCTTCTTACACGAGTAGGATCTTCCAACCCAGGCAATTCTAATATAATACGACCTGTATTCGATTGTAAAGATATATTTGGAGAACCAACTCCAAATTGGTCGATACGAGTTTTCAATACATTAAAAGTTTCGCTTACAGCCGAACTCAAATCTGTGTCTAAAACTTTTAAAACTTCTTTATTAGTAGAGTTAAAATTGATTCTCCCTTTAAATGTTTCTACTGCTCCAAAAATATTTGCCAATTTTGCATTTGGGTTAGCTTTTTCGTATTGCTCTCCAAAAATAGAAAGGAAATTTCCACCTTCTTTAGAGTGTATTTTGAAAGCAGCATCAACTGCTGCATTAAATGCAGGGTCTGGATTGTTGTTCGATAATTTCTTGAGCACTTCCTCTTCAGAAATCTCCATCACTAAGCTCATACCGCCTTTAAGGTCTAAGCCAAGCGCCAACTGACGATCTCTACACTCTTTATACGAGTAATCTATGATACCCAAAGGAAGAGCTACGTCACTTTGTACAGAATCAAGAAAATATGCTTTTCTTTTTCTAAAAATAGAGCTAACTGAATCTTCATAAACTATTTTTTCTGCGCTATTTAACGAACTTGGTGCCGTAAGCATTAATCCGTTAGAAGCAAATTTTTCTGCTTTGTTGTCTACAAGTTTTGTGGCTACAGTAAATGATAGCTGATATACAGATACTAAAATGAAAATGACTGTAAAAACCTTTATAAGTCCTTTTAATTGCATTGTGAAAGATGATTTTATCTTAAAAAATAGTTGGCAAATATAGAATTATTTGTCAAAAAGAAAGTTTTTATGTGCTTGATTATGAACAACAATGACTAAATCGCAATAGCTTTAGATTAAACCGCTAAACACAAAATTAACCTATTCATTATCAATAGAATATCTCTATTGACTCATTTTTTTAGAGTCGGCAATGAATTTTTCTAAACCGATATCTGTCAACGGATGTTTAAACAAATTTTGAATAGATGACAATGGACAAGTAGCTATATCAGCTCCAGCTTCAGCGCATTTCACGATGTGAAGACCACTACGAATAGAGGCCGCTAATACTTCTGTAGAGTAATTGTAAGTAGAATAAATGTGTACAATTTGATGGATAAGCTGCACTCCATCCCAGTTTGAATCATCTAATCTGCCAATAAATGGAGACACCATAGATGCTCCAGCTTTAGCGGCTAAAAGTGCTTGTGCTGCTGAAAATACCAGCGTGCAGTTCGTTTTTATACCTTTTGAAGAAAAGTGTTTTATTGCTTTCACTCCATCAATAGTCATAGGTACCTTCACTACTATATTTTTATGCAATGCCGCAAACTTCTCTCCTTCTGCTACCATACCCGCAAAATCTACAGATAATACTTCTGCGCTTACTGGTCCATCTACTAGATTGCAAATATCAACATAGTGCTGATTAATATTGGCTTCGCCTTTGATGCCTTCTTTTGCCATGAGTGAAGGATTGGTGGTGACTCCATCGAGTATGCCTAAAGCATTAGCTTCTTTGATTTCTTTAAGATTGGCTGTGTCTATAAAAAATTTCATGAGTTGTAGTTTTGAACAAAAGTAATGGAAAATATATAAGAAATCTATAAATAAATCCACTTTGTGTGGGAAACCTCAATACTCAATCATAATAGTAGATTGAACGAATAGAGGAAATGAAAATGGATATTTGTACTTCAGTCAATTCAATAAGGAACGAACTATAACTGGATAGAGATTTCTCCCTACGGTCGAAATGACGGAAAAAACGGTCCAACTTCTTACAATCGGAAATCTAACTTCCAACTGTCCAATCACCATAATCAAAAAAAATGGGCAAGTTACTTATATCGCACCGCTACAACCACATACCCTTGCTGTGTTTCCACCCTGGGGGAGTCTGCGGGAGCTGGTCGTATAAGGCTCGCCCAGTGCAAATGTAGTATTTTTATGTAAAAAAACATGGATAATAACAACATTTTCACATTTTGTGATTAGAATTGCTTAAACATATTTAATGAAACTGATCATCATCAACGGCCCAAATCTTAATCTTCTCGGTAAACGAGAAACCGACATCTATGGCGATATAAGTTTTGATGAGTTTTTTGTAGAACTAAAAGAACTTTACGAACCAGATGCTAAAATCACGCTTTACCAATCAAATATAGAAGGTGAAATCATAGATAAGCTTCAAGAAGTAGGATTCGCATTTGATGGCATTATTCTTAATGCAGGTGGGTACACGCATACTTCGGTAGCCATCAGAGATGCAGTTGCGGCTATTAAAACTCCAGTGGTAGAAGTTCACATGACCAACATTTACGCTCGCGAAGAATTTCGTCAACAATCGCTACTCTCTGCTGTATGCAAAGGTTGTATTTGTGGCTTTGGGCTTGATAGCTATATTTTGGCTATTGACAGCTTTATGTCGTAGTAGTGCTTTGCTCTTTCGGATCTTTCTCTACTTCTCCTAAGCTTAGGTTATACCAATCTATTTTTCTTGAAAAATACATCACCAAACTGAGTATTATAAACACACCTATGCTGCCAATAAGCAATGCAAAGTCTTGCAACTGAATAATAATAAAGATAAATGCATACAACACAAACAAAAT
Source organism: Chitinophagales bacterium (assembly GCA_044360745.1). Taxonomy (GTDB): domain Bacteria; phylum Bacteroidota; class Bacteroidia; order Chitinophagales; family LD1; genus CALAYL01. The sequence goes on along the minus strand of JBIKJU010000100.1, from coordinate 2,520 downwards.
ACCTGTGATGAGAAGTGTAAGTTTATTAGATTTTAAAATTGCTTTTACATAACCAGCTATAAGCACTAATGTAGCTAGAGCTGAAATAATAAAGGCAAGATTGAAATGAAGATGTTCAGAAATAGACAATAACAATGTAAAGAATACGATAAGTGCTACTCCCACTAAAATATACTGCACAGGATGTATTAATATTTTGTTGAGTGCTTCAATAAAAAAGAACACCAAAAATGTAAAGCCAATAAACAATATAGCATACCGAATAGAACGATGAGATTTTTGATAACCATCAACTGGCAAAAGTAAATCTATTCCAAAAGAGGCCTAAAAATTGTTATCGGTCAAAAATAATTAACAGATTTTGATAATCTTAAAAATAGCTCAACACCGCAGAGCCAGATTTAGACGGATTAAAAAGATTCCACTCAAGCTTAAAGCCATATGGACATCCAGAATTTGTTTGATTACCATTGGCATCTACTCCGAAGGTGGCGGTCACAGAAAAATTATCAGTAGTGCTTGTGTATTTCCCTTCAGTAGGCTTCCACCATCCGCAGTTAGTTCCAGACTTCCAAGGTCTCACCATTTCAGTTTGGAAATTTGTGCCAAAACGAGTTTGTCCCCATGAGTCTATAGTTTTGCCTCCAATTACAGTATCGCCATTTACAGTAGTATATGCTTGATTGAAATTTTTAAGCCCCCACTCAGAAGTTCGAGCCAAGCTCCAATTAGCAGTTTGTCCATTTTCGAAAGTCACCGTCATATCATAAGCGCGCTCTCTCAATAATGCTGTTTTAGTGCCTAAATAAATGCCAATCCAATCTATACCATTAACATTAGTGATATACTTAATGCCATTAAAGGTTACAAAATGATTGTTCAAACTCGGAAACTTTACTTTATAATTAATATGGGTCACACGTACTTTTGCGCCTATATCAGTCCACTTAGTACCAGCTATAAGTTCTACTTTTACTTGTCCGCTTCTTATTCTACTCGGATTACTGCACACTGTAGTACCATCAAAATTAATGAGAATATAAGGAATAGGATCAAACTGATGTGAAGAGTCAATAGTAGCTCCACAGATAGAAATAGCCTCCACTCCTTCTTGTTTGCCAAAACCTTGAATATTTGACAACGCATTATTAATATCTGTATTAATGTTATCAGACTCAGATTTTGTGTTATTGACATCTTGGTTATGTTGTTTAGCATTTGGGTCTGCAATCACATTATTAGTGTCTCGTTTTTTGCACGAAGTGGTGATCGCTCCAGCTACTAAAGCCAATATAAAAATGGTTTTAAATTTCATAGGTGTGTGGTTTATACATGTAAAACTACAAAATGAGTGTAAATATTGAGATAAATATAACGATTTGACAAAAAAAACGAATAGGTGCAAAGTGAAGTGGTACTTACAATTCTTCAAAAAACTTTTCTAGTGTGATTTTATGACTGTTTACGATAGTGATTATTGAGCTCAATGTTAGATTACAACCCTTCTCCAATATTGCACATTATAAAAATGTTTGTTTAATTTTGATAATAGCAGCCAAAAACGCTATCTTGGCTATATGAAAAACCTAACCAAAACCACACTGCTGATGAGTCTTTTATGCCTCATACACCACCAAGCAGCCGCACAGATAAACCTTGTGCCTAATCCGAGTTTTGAGGAGTATGAGTGGTGCCCAACAGGCTATCCTGACCTAGACGGAAATCTTAAATATTCGACATCATTTCGTTTATCTCCCGATTTTATGAATGAATGCTCAAGTACATGTGGCTTTTATAATCAATATGGCTATCAACATCCAAAATCAGGAATGGCATATACTGGATTTGGAACTTATCAAACTACAATTCCTGATTTGAGAGAACATATAGGAGTAAAATTAACATCTCCATTAGACATAGGTACAAAATATTTTGTGTCTTTTTATGTGTCATCAGCATTTAATCAACAAGTTAATGTTGCAACTAATAATTTAGGTGCTTTAGTTACAACTAATAAGTATTACGACCCTAATGGCATGCTACCAATACAAAATTATAGCACTGTAAATGCAAATTCGATAATTAAAGATACTTTTAATTGGATTAAAATTTCTGGCTCATTTATAGCAGACTCTAGTTATGAGTATTTAGTTATTGGCAATTTTTTTGACAATTCAAATACCGACACTTTTTATTTACCGGATTTAGCATTTGGACACTTTGTTAGCTATTACTATCTTGATGATGTCTGCCTTAGTGAAGATTCTTCGTTATGTTTTTCTGATAAAGCAAAGTGCGATTTTGTTCTTCCATCTGCATTTTCTCCAAATGGAGATAATATAAATGATTTGTATAGCCCTTTTCCAGAAAGTGTTCACATGCAAGTATTTAGGATTTATAACCGATGGGGTCAAAAAATATATGAAGTTATGGATACAAATGCGGCTTGGGACGGTAAATTTAATGGTGAACCTCAACCATCAGATGTTTATGCTTTTTACTTAGAAGTAAAAAATGAGA
>JBIKJU010000099.1:0-7333 GCA_044360745.1 Chitinophagales bacterium | reverse complement strand
CTGGAAAAGTAAGAATCGATACACTTGACCACTTTGGTATTTTTCAAGCCGAAACAAAAAAATATTCGCACCAGTTAAAGATTATAAAAAGAGTATTGTAGTGAAAAAAGTAATCATTCTAAGTGGAGCAGGAATGAGTGCCGAAAGTGGCATTAAAACTTTTCGTGACAGCGATGGCACATGGGAAAACCATAGAATAGAAGATGTGGCAACTCCACAAGCTTGGCAAAAAAACAAACAGCTTGTTCTTGATTTTTATAATCAAAGAAGACGTCAATTAGTAGAAGTGTCTCCCAATGAGGGTCATTGTGCACTAAAGAAACTAGAAGATTATTTTGATACAAAAATAATAACACAAAATGTAGATGACCTACATGAAAGAGCAGGATCAAAAAATGTTTTATACCTTCATGGGGAACTCCTAAAAGTTAGGAGTACTAAGGATGAAAATTTGATTTATGAATGGAAAAAAGATTTGCTTATGGGTGATGTTTGTGAAAAGGGACATCAACTCAGGCCGCATATTGTTTGGTTTAATGAGGATGTGCCTATGATAGAGATTGCCGCAAAACTAATTAGTGATGCAGATATAGTTATAGTTATCGGAACTTCTATGGTAGTATATCCTGCTGCATCTTTGGTTTATCACACCTCAGAAAATTGCCGTTTTTATGTTATAAATCCAGACAAAAACGCTAAAGTAACAGGTATAAACAACATAACTTATATCAACAAAAATGCAGCTGAAAGTGTTCCGACTCTTGTAGACGAGTTAATCAAAAGTATATGATTAGAGCAAATGTAAGACCATATCAACTAGAATTTAAAAATCCAGTTTTGACCTCTAGAGGTCCAATGCTATTTAAAAATGGTTATTTCATTATACTAAAGAAAGAAAATAAAATTGGCATAGGAGAATGTAGCTTTATAGAAGGACTTAGTCGCGATAAACTCGACAAGTTAGATACTGCATTAAAGTATACTTGCTTAAATATTAATAAATGGGCATCCTTAAAAGATGAACTATTAATTGATTTCCCATCTTTAGTTTTCGGTTTTGAAATGGCTTTTTTAAGCTTAAAAGCTAAAGATATATGCAGTTTGTTTGATAATGATTTTTCTAATCAAAAATCTCATATTCCAATAAATGGATTGATATGGATGGGCTCAGAAGCCTTCATGAGACAACAAATTTTAGACAAAAAAGATAAAGGCTTTAATTGTATAAAATTAAAAGTGGGTGCTATAGATTTTAATGAGGAATGTAAACTGCTCGAGCTAATAAGAAATGAGTATGAAAATGTAGAGATAAGATTAGATGCCAATGGTGCATTTGATTCGAAAAACGTAAAATCACGGATACAAACTTTATCGCAATTTAAGATTCACTCCATTGAGCAACCCATAAAACCAAATCATCATAAGCTACTCCAAGAAATATGTGCCGATAATATCATTGATATAGCTTTAGATGAGGAGTTAATTTATATCACAGAAAATGAGAGAAAAACAGCTTTACTTGAAATCGTAAAGCCACAATTTATTATCATCAAACCCTCTATGTTAGGTGGATTTGAGGAATCTGAAAAGTGGATAGAAATTAGCAATAGATTAAACATAGAATGGTGGGCAACATCAGCACTAGAAAGCAATGTAGGACTAAATGCTATAGCCCAATGGGTAGCATCAAAAAATATAAACAAAACTCAAGGCTTAGGTACTGGAGAACTATATAAAAATAATATAACATCTCCTCTTACCATAGAAAATGGAAGTATTTTTTTAGATAGTAATAAAAAATGGGATATTGATGTATTACTCAATTAATTTTTTTAACGATTGGGAGGAAGACTTAAAAATGCTACCTAATGAGGATTGGTGCGATGATATTAAAAAAACAGTCTCATTTTGGATGGATGAAAAAATCGATTCTTTATCTATGAAAACATCGGGATCGTCAGGCCCTCCAAAATTAATATCGCATCCTAAACATTATATTAAAAAAAGTGCTCAAAGAACAATCACTTTTTTCAAACTCAATAACACCTCTACTATTTTATCATCTTTGCCAGCAAAATATGTAGGTGGCAAAATGATGATTATTAGAGCCATTGAGGCAAAATGCATACTATTAATCTCAAAACCCACATCAAATCCGCTTCTACATCAATCCATACAAAATGTAGATTTAGCAGCATTCACACCACTTCAGATGCATGAAGTTATAAACGATCCTAGTTCAACAAATTCACTTTCAAACATAAGAAATACAATAATAGGTGGTGCACCAATAGCTGAAAGTACATTGCTAAAACTAAGAGATATCAAAACTAATATCTATGAAACTTTTGGCATGACTGAAACTGTTAGTCACATTGCACTTAAACAAATTTGCCCTAATCATGAAAGCGCGTTTGAAACACTTACTGGAATTTCAATTTCAATAAACAGTGACCAATGCTTAGTTATAAGTATAGATAATGGTTTAAAAATTGAGACGAATGATATAGTAAACTTTATTAGCGAAAATCGATTTGAGTGGATATCAAGAAAAGATAACATCATAAATAGTGGAGGCATTAAAATACAAATCAAATCACTTGAGGAGCGGCTTTCTAAATTCATAGATTTCCCTTTCTTTATATCAAAACAAAAAAATGATAAATATGGAGAATTAGTTTGTTTAGTAACTTTATCTATTAATGAAAAAAAGTTGATTAATTTTAATTTCAAAACTAAGATAGCCAAACATGAGATACCAAAAAAAATCATTTTGATTAATGATTTTATTTATACAGAAACAAACAAACTAATCAGAGATTTAAAACAGTATAATATCCTAAAAGAAATTAGTACAAGTGGTAAATAAACTTATAAAAAATAGCAACTCGGTGCTTTTATTATGCCTACTTATTCAGATTATTGCTATCATCTTATCAAAACAGACATCCTATTTTTCAATTTACTTTAGCTTGCTATTATTATCGATTTTTCTTTCATCTTTTTTGCAAGATGTAATTTCTACTTACTTAGTCGCATTATCGTCATTGATTATTAGCTTTTCAATATCGTATATATCGTCATCAATTATAAAAGACTCCTTTAATATTCTTGTTTCATCACTCATCATTCTTATTGTCACCATTTTAGTAGTCTTAATAAAAAGACAATTATCAAAAGTAGACTATAAAAGCCAACAAGTATCAATCTTATATGAAAATGCTACTGAAGCAATAATACTAACTGACGAGAGTGGTATCATTGTATTTGCTAACCCTAGAGCTCAAAAACTTTTTGGTTACTCAGAAAATGAATTAAAAAGCAAAACAGTAGATATACTAGTGCCAAGAAAAGTAAGGTCTAATCATCATATACACCGAAGTGAATATGTAAAAAAACCAGAAACTCGCCCAATGGGCATTGGCAGAGATTTGTATGCAGTTAAAAAAAATGGGGAAGAGTTCCCTGTTGAAATAAGCTTGAGTCACTTTGTAAATAATGATGAAAAATATGTTGTTGCATTCATAATTGATATTTCAATAAGAAAAAGTATAGAAGAAAAATTGATAACGCAAAAAAAAGAGCTTGAAGTAAAATCTACAGAAATCACTATTTTAAATACGAATCTTGAGAAGAAAATAGCAGAGAGAACCATGATGCTCAAAGAGGCAATGGCACAATTAGAACAATCGAATTATGAACTCACAAATGCATTAGACAAAGAGAAAGAACTCAATGAACTTAAATCAAGATTTGTATCAATGGCCTCGCATGAATTTAGAACACCACTCAGTGCTATACTTTCATCTACCACTCTGATTTCAAAATATACAAATGCCGAAGATCAAGACAAAAGAAATAAGCATATACACAAAATCAAAGAAAACATAAAGCATCTCAATAATATTCTGGAAGACCTGCTTTCATTGGGCAAACTAGATGAAGGTATAATAAGATTAGAAGAAGAAGTTGTAGTCATTAAGGAATGGTTTAATGAGATTATAGATGATTTAAAAGGAATCATTAAAGCAAATCAAAAAATAAACTTTTATCAATCTGGCAGGCAATCAATATCTACCGACTCCAAATTGCTTAAAAACATCATGATAAATCTAATATCAAATGCATCAAAATTCTCGGAAGAGTATGGAGAGATTAACGTAAGTTGCGATGTGCAATCAAACTTAATGACCATAAAGGTAAAAGATTATGGAATTGGCATATCAAAAGAAGATCAAGAGTATCTTTTTGAACGCTTTTTTCGATCTAAAAATGCTTCTAACATTGAAGGAACTGGTTTAGGCCTTCATCTTGTTAAAAAGTATTTGGAACTTTTAAACGGTGATATATCTTTGGAAAGCGAATTAAATAATGGAACAATTTTTATATTGACGATACCTGTAAATCAACCTTAACAATGAAAACAATCTTATTAATTGAAGACAATAAAGATGTTCGAGAAAATACAGCTGAAATCTTAGAGCTTGCTAACTTCAAAGTTTTGACTGCTGCAAATGGAAAGCTAGGTGTAGATTTAGCTCTTAAAAACAAGATAGATCTTATAATATGCGATATCATGATGCCAGAACTAGATGGCTTTGGCGTACTCCACATGTTGCACAAAAATCCTGAAACCGAATACATCCCTTTTATTTTCTTAACTGCAAAAACGGAGCGTTCAGATTTTAGAAAAGGTATGGAAATGGGAGCAGACGATTATATCACAAAGCCATTTGATGATATAGAATTACTAAATGCCATTGAAACTCGATTAAAAAAGAAAGAGATTCTTAATAAGACTATTACACCAGATCCTGATGGAATAAATCAACTATTAAAAGTATCTGCTTCTCAACTTTTTCATCCAGAGAAAGTTGAAACTTTTGAAACACTTAATCAAAAAAAGAAGCAAACATTATATACAGAAGGACATAAGCCAAATTTTTTATTTTATGTAGTCAAAGGAAAAGTCAAAAGTTTTAAAATAAATGACTTTGGAAAAGAGTTAATCACAGATATTTTTACTACTGGTGATTTTTTTGGTTACATCCCTTTACTAGAGGAGTCTAGCTATACAGATAACGCAGAAATATTAGAAGATGCTCAGCTCAAGCTTATTCCCAAATCGGATTTTATGAACCTTATTGACAACAATAAAGAAGTATCTATCAAATTTATTAAACTGCTATCAAAGAACTTAAATGAAAAAGAAGAGCGATTACTCAACTTAGCATATAATTCATTACGAAAAAGGGTATCTGAAGGATTGCTTAGCGTTGCGTCTAAATTTAAAACTCAAACTAGTGATAAAATAAAAATAGAAATGACCAGAGAGGATTTAGCTCAGGTAGTTGGTACAGCTACTGAATCACTGATAAGAACTCTAAGCGATTTTAAAGAAGAAAAATTGATAGAAATAAATGGGGGTAAGATTTCAATCTTAAATGAAGAAAAACTAAAAAATTTAATAAACTAGCTGTATATATCTCTATCGCTAGCTTCTAAAGCTTCGGTGGTACTTTCTAAAGGTTTACTCATATCTTCCGCTTCACTGTTTTGCTTAAAAAGTGTCCAGCTGTCAGTAAGACTAGTTTCTATCCACACAGTTCCTGATTTTCTAAAAACTTGAATTGACAATCCAAATTCATTCCATAAAAATTGTTCAAAATGAGTTACTGTAGTATTTTCATTGAAGCAGACAAAACCTCCTTTCTTGAAAGATTGCACTTTCTCAAATTTTAAGGTAAAAGGCAACATATTTGAAACATGAGAGGCCTCATTATTTCGATGAAAAGCTGAGAAAAATTCTACTTTTAAAAAAGGGAAAAATGAGTGAAACTCATTTTTAAATTCCTGAATAGTTTTATTGGATTTAACTTCTATTTTCATAATCATATTTTTTTGTATTATTTAATATGGCATAAATTTAAAATAGTACCAGCAGCATCTACCTTGGGGCTTAAATAAGGAATACCCAAATCAAGTCCCCTTAAAATAAGTGCTATACCCATTACTCCTACCAAATATGGAGATGCTTTGTTTATAAAATTCCTAAAAGATACTGGCAATACATCCCTTGCTATCAATACTAAAAGCATAAGTGGCAGAGTACCGATTCCGAAAGCAAGCATAAAAAATCCACCGCCCAAATCACTCCCAATTGCAAGAGCTCCGATGAGGGCAGTATAAATTAGTCCACATGGCAAGAAGCCATTTAAAAAGCCAATTGAGAATAAGGATGTCATCTTATGTTCTCGAAACAAAAGCATCATCTTTGTTTTAGCTTTTGAAGTAAGATGAAAGAAAAAACCAAATTGACTTCCAAAAAGAGAATTTAGCCTTGGGAACAACAAAAAAAGTATCATCAAAACTCCAGCAGTAATTGATAAGCTTTGTTGTAGTCCAGCAATTTTTATCCCCAACCCAAAAAATCCAAAAAGCAATCCAATACTAAAGTATGTAAACAATCTCCCGATGTTATACAAAGCAATTCCTATAACTTTTTTTACTGTTGATAAATTATGGACTGGTAAAGCCAATGCTATAGGGCCACACATACCTACACAATGGAAACTCCCCATCAACCCTAGTATAAATGCCACTATAATAAATTCCATACCTTAAATATTTATCTTAAAATCTTGTAGATATAGAACTCCATCCTTACTCCAACTCACTTTCATAGTATATCTACCCTCTTTTACCTCCGTTATCGGTACCGAAAAAATTCCATTATCTAAATTATCAATCTTAAACTCTTTATCTCTTTTAGAATCAGCTGCACAATAAAATTTAACCTTACCTTCAAAAGCACTATTACTATTAAACTCTTGAGGAAACGAAAGCACAATCTGTTCGGCTGTTTTTGATAAAGAAAGTTTATTATGTAAGGCTTGCGCTCTATTCTTAGCATCAAGTTCATCTTGGTATACTAGCTCTTGAGCATAATAATCTTTAGTAACCAGTTCTGTTTTTACAGTAGATGTTTTATAGACTAAAAACAACATTCCTAAAACAAATGAGCTATAAAAAATAGCAATTTTCCAACCCCAATTTATGTTTATCATATCATTTAAATATTAGGTGCAAAAAATGTTGTTTTTACTAACTCTACACGCTTGTCATAGCTGTAAACTCCAATTTCGATCTTATTTTTTCTCCCAGACAACTGATCTTGTGCTATATCTACAAAAAATATTCCCTCTCCAACAGACTCCGATGCCACATTTAAATCATTGCCGACCATTCTTATTACCCCCTTCTTTTCACCTTCAATCTTAAGAACTACTGGTAAATTTTTACGTGTTTTATTGATCAACTTAATGTTGTAAAG
>JBIKJU010000098.1:0-7361 GCA_044360745.1 Chitinophagales bacterium | reverse complement strand
TACCAACCGCAGGCAGATGAACCAAATGGCAATGTGATAGACACTCCTATCGATTTCAATTCTACTTCATCTATCTCTGATGATGAGCAGATAAATTGGTAGTTAAGAGAGCTTAACTTTCTCGCTACTGTAATTATCAACTACATATTCAAGTACTCGTTTTACTATTTCAGACATGGATTGATGATTAGAGAATTTTTCTAATTTAAAATGCTTTTCGATTTCATGTTGCAAATCCGTGATTTTATCTGGTGGAGCTAATGGCTCATTTTGTAATGCAGCAAACAAATCGGTAAGCTGCTCTTTGGCTGCTACTATTCGCCTAGCTATCAGTGTTCGCTCTTCGCTCTGATATTGCTGTACTACCTTAGCATTGAAATGAAGCTGTACTAAATCTACAAGAACTTTGTTTTCCTTGAAAAACTGCGGTAGATATACATTTTTTCTGCCTTCATAGCATTGCTGATCAAAATCTATAGCTCGAATACGGAACTGAGGATCTTCAAAATCGGGTGTGATATCGAGTACATAATTGTAAGAACGCATATCACCTAACAATCGCACAAAACAGCGTTCATTAAATTTCACAAATTCTTTGGCTATGCGCTTCTGATTATAATCCTTATCAAGAAGATGTTGAGCTATAAAAACATCGCCAGGTATGCCAGGTATATGCTCCTCTACTAAACAATCTTGAGTCGCAAAAAAATTAATTCGCGATGGCGAAAGCATATCTTCGAGCTCAAGACCAAATACTCTTGAACTATCTGCTCTTTTGATATAAAAATAATCATACACATCGTTGAAATTGTTGACTATCTTTACACGAAAAGGATGTGAATTTCCGAAAGTACAATAGTCTACTCGTTCTATCTGTAAGTGTTTGTGAACCTTAGTATCTCCACCAGTTTTAAGAATGGAATAAATTTGCTTGAGACCCTCAAATATATGTGTGCTTTCTGATGAACTATATAATGCAGTATTCCACAAAGTATCCTTTTTTAATTTCAAATCTCGCAATGGGATAACCTCATCAAATCTCATCAAATCATCATAAGCCAACGGCAAAGCAAGAGCACGGTTGTATTTTGTCAAATACGCCAACAACGTTATTGAAATTGGATAATGAGTTTTCTTTTTAGAAATGTGGCAATCCTCTTCCTGATTCATCATTCTGATTTTGATCCTTGTTTAAACTCTACTTGCTTGCCGCCTATCGTTATCTTTCTCAAATCTGATTTTGTACCATTAAAAACATTGGCATCTATTTGTTGCCCATTAAGCAAACGAGCTTTATCATTATGTTGCCAAAACATCCATTTCACATCATTAAACACTATACTTGGTCGTTCATAATGAGCTACCCAAAAAATATAATTATCAAAATCATCTGATAAATAATCTTCTATGAAATTTCGATTAGAATAGATTATTGGTTTAACATGATAATGATTCTCAAGCAACTTTATAAAATCTTTGAGCGATTTAACTATCTCCCTTTTCGTCATTTTTTTAGATTCTTCTATATCAATTACAGGTGGTAAATCTCCTCTTCCAAGTGATACGGATTCTATAAAATTTCGAGCTTGTTGATCATTACTTTTATTTGGATGATAATAATGATAAGCACCTTTAATTATCTTCTTTTTGGTTGCGTTTTTCCAATGCTTTTCAAAAAGCTCATCTTCTAACCACGTACCTTCAGTAGCTTTCACTACCACAAATTGATAGCTAATAGTATCACCAAGCTTTGATACAGATTTAAGATTATCCCAATCCACTTTAGTTTGATAGTGTGAAATATCTATACCATGTACTTTATAGCCAGCAGGAAATCCCGTTTTTTCAAAAACTGCTTTATCTTCTTGTATCATATAATATCTATATGCTCTAAGTGCATATTTACGAATAGGCTTAGCAAAATAGAGTAAAAGAGTTAGAACAGCTACTATATTAAAAACAAAAATAATCCTAGTGATAGACAATCCCCTCTTCTTCTTTCTTTTACCCATTAGTGATGTGCTGTAAACTCAATTTGATGTTAAAAACTAATCTGCCAAAGTCCATTTAGACGTGCGTCCTAGCAATGGAAAACCAATAATAAAACCTCTTAAATTTAGTTGCTTATCATTAATTATTGTGATTTTACAACCATAGGTTTTCCCGTTTTTAGGGTCATATATTCTACCATTGATATATTCAGTTTCTGATTTTTTTTCTAATCCTGATAATAACTGCATTTCCATTACAGGTCTACTTTTCAATTTAGGATCTGGATTTTCTTTATCCTTTTTAGGTTCGCCATTAGATTCAGTAGGTTCTTTTAGCCATACAATTTTGCCATAGAACTTACCGTCTGTAGCTTTGAAAACCCTAATTTTACCATCTTTTTCTTCATTATACCAAATTTTAGTCAATCGATCTTGAGCTACAAGTGACTGAAACGAAAAAGCAATAAATAAAACAAAAAACAATTTCTTCATAGGTCTATGTTTAATTTTTCAAAATATTTAATCTAATATAGAATAGTTTTCCATATTAAACTTATTTTCACAGCAATTTTTCAAAAATTAAACAAGCAACTTTAAATCACATATGGTCTTTTTAACTAGAAGAGAACGTTTTAATGCCGCACATTGTCTTTTTAACGACAAATGGTCCGAAGAGAAGAATAAAGAAGTCTTCGGAAAGTGCTGCAATAGAAATTTTCATGGACATAATTTTGATATTTTTGTAACTGTAAGGGGTGAACCTAATGAAGAAACAGGATTTGTAATGAATGCACACACACTTTCTAAAATTGTAAAAGAACATGTTGCAGATAAACTTGACCACAAAAATCTCAATTTAGATATAGATGAATTTAAATCGATACTCCCTTCTACAGAGAATTTAGCAATAGTAGTTTGGAATTGGTTAAAGCCTCATATAACTGAATGTGAACTACACTGCATTAAAATATATGAAACAGAAAATATTTATGTTGAATATTATGGATAATAAATAAAATCAATGAACTACAAAAAAAGCGAGGAATACAATCCTGAATCAGTCAAGAAGATAGCTGAAAATTATGCTCAAATATTATCTGCTTTGGGTGAAGACATAAACCGTGAAGGCATAATTAAGACCCCTGAACGAGCTGCAAAAGCTATGCATTTTTTAGCATCTGGGTATGACCAAGACCCTCACGAAATAGTTCGTGGAGCTTTGTTTTCAGAAGATCACAAACAAATGGTAATCGTAAAAGAGATAGAGCTGTTCTCCCTGTGTGAACATCACCTACTTCCCTTTTATGGTAAAGCCCATATCGGCTATATTCCCAATGGGAAAATTGTAGGACTTAGCAAATTGGCTAGAGTAGTAGATGTATACGCTCGGAGATTTCAAGTGCAGGAACGTTTAACTCAACAAATATTAGACTGTTTGCAAGAAACTTTAAATCCATTAGGTGTAGCAGTTATCATAGAAGCTAAACATTTTTGTATGATGATGCGTGGTGTAGAAAAACAAAATAGCAGCACTACTACATCTTCATTTTATGGCGAGTTTGAAAAAGAGGCAACTCGCTCTGAGTTTATAAGACTCGTTTCAAATTCATAATTATTTATTATCTTTCAAATAACTAAAACTACATGATAGCATACGTTTTCCCTGGTCAAGGGGCTCAATTTAAAGGAATGGGACTTGAGCTTTATCAAAATTATGATGAAGCAAAAGTCTATTTTGAAAAAGCTAATCAAATCTTAGCTTTTAATATTAGTAACATTATGTTTGAAGGATCTGATGAAGATTTGAAACAAACAAAAGTTACTCAACCTGCGGTTTTCATTCACTCTGTACTTTCTTATCTAATTTTACATAAAGAAAGTCCATCTATGGTTGCAGGTCATTCGCTTGGTGAATTTTCCGCACTTGTAGCAAATCAATCTTTAAGCTTTGAAGATGGCTTGAAACTAGTTTCAATTAGAGCTCAAGCTATGCAAGCAGCATGCGAACTTCAGCCGTCTACTATGGCTGCTGTGCTTAAATACTCAGATGAAAAACAAATTGAAGAAATTTGCGCTTCTATCACACATGCTACAGTTGTGCCTGCAAACTATAACTGTCCAGGACAGCTAGTTATTTCAGGTACTATAGAAGCGATAGATTTAGCCATAGAAAAAATAAAAGAAGCTGGAGCAGGAAGAGCTTTAAAACTTGCCGTTGGTGGAGCTTTTCACTCGCCTCTTATGCTTCCTGCTCAAAAAGAACTAGCATCAGCTATTTCTACTACTCAATTTGGTACTCCAGTTTGTCCAATTTATCAAAACTGTAATGCATCACCCACTTCTAACCCTGATACTATAAAAGAAAACTTGATTACCCAACTTACAGCACCCGTTTTGTGGTCGCAGTCTGTTTCCAAGATGATAGAAGATGGTGCTACAAGTTTTATAGAATCAGGACCAGGTAATGTACTTCAGGGATTGATTACTAAAATAAATCCTTATACTTCAGTATCTAAGCTCTAAAATTTGCTGCTAATCATTTTTTGCGCTACATTCACAAAATGAAATTTAGCAAAAATCCTTTTACCCTTTTTTATATAGTGTTTGCCTACATAGTCACTTTTTCTATTTGGTGGGCGTATCTGCTGTATAATAAAAATGAAACTGCCTTTAATGAAAAAATAGAAATCAATAAAATCTATTTCAACTCCAAACAACATGCTGAAGAATATATTAATACAAGTGAATTTTCAGATTTAAAACAAAAGTATGAAAGACAACGAAGCATGATCATTATGGAAGGTACTGTTTTTATCTTATTGCTTATTGGTGGCCTTATGATTGTAAAACGAGTCTTAACAAAAGAATTAAGACTTGCAGACCTACAAAGAAACTTCATGCTTTCGATAACGCATGAGTTAAAATCTCCATTAGCTGCAATTAAACTAAATATGCAAACTGTAAAAGGTAGAGATTTGGAAAAAGAAAAGTCTAATAAACTTATAGAAAATTCTTTAAGTGACGTAAATCGATTAGAAACACTTATCGAAAACATCCTTTTTGCCTCCAAATTAGAGTCAGACCAAAACTTACATAATAAAGAAGAACTCAACCTAACAGAAACGCTTCACATACTTATTGAAAGATTTAATAAAAATGCCAAAAAGATAACTATAGAATCTCAACTAGAACAAGACATTTACTATCACATTGACCCAATTGGATTTGTTTCGATAGTCACCAACTTAATTGATAATGCCCTAAAATATTCTGATCAAAATAAAGTTATTAAAATACTATTGGAGAAAGCTGAAAATACCGTTGTATTAAAAGTAATAGATCAAGGAATAGGAATACCAGACAATGAAAAAGAAGCAATTTTTGAAAAGTTTTATCGAGTAGGTGATGAAAAAACAAGAAAATCTAAAGGTACTGGCTTAGGATTATACATTGTCAAAAAGTTTGTTGAAATGAACAACGGCAATATCAGTGTGAATGATAATACTAATGGAGGCTCAATAATGACCGTCATATTGCCCTAAATAACGATTCGATTTGTCAACAAAGATACGTTAGTTACATCAATACTTAAACTTAAATAATTGATTGTCAATATTATATTTTTTTTGAATTGTGAATTAATGGTGGAAATATGTGGATAATTCAAGTATAAATGCTTGTTCGACTTTTAAGCTTCAATTTGCTAAATTCGCTGTCCATTTTTGTAACAACATAAAGACCCGTATATCTCGAAGGAGCGGGAAAAGAAATTATGCAACTAACAACACTTGAGATTAAGGGATTTAAAAGCTTTGCAGACAAAACCATAATACATTTCAATAATAATATAACTGGTATAGTAGGACCTAATGGCTGCGGAAAATCTAATGTAGTAGACTCTATAAGATGGGTGCTTGGGGAGCAAAAAACCAGCCAGCTTCGATTGGAAAAAATGGACAATTTAATTTTTAATGGCACTAAAAACAGAAAATCATCATCATTAGCTGAAGTTTCCCTCACTTTCGAAAACACTAAAAACCTTGTATCCTCAGACTATAAGACAATCACCATCACTCGCAAACTTTACCGAGATGGTGAAAGTGAATATAGACTAAACGATGTAGTATGTAGACTTAAAGATATCACTTCCCTTTTTATGGATACAGGCGTTAGCTCTGACTCCTACTCTATCATAGAGCTGGGAATGGTAGATGAACTCCTAAACGATAGGGACAATTCAAGAAGAAAACTATTTGAACAAGCAGCTGGTGTTTCTAAATACAAGAAAAGAAAAAAAGAAACTCTCGATAAACTTAAGAACACCGATGCAGACTTGGAGCGTGTAAAAGACCTACTCTTTGAAATTGAAGGCAATCTAAAAACACTTGAAAAACAAGCAAGCAAAACTCAAAAATTTTACGAGCTAAAAGAAGAATACAAAAGTCTATCTTTAATTTTAGCCCGATTTGCACTACTCGAATATAAGGAAAATTTCAAAACACTTGATGTCAAAAAACAAGAGGAAGAAAATAACAAATTAGAAGTAGAAACTACGATAAAAACTACTGAGGCGCAGTTAGAAAAAGAAAAACTAGACAATGTTGAGAAAGAAAAAACATTGATGGAAATTCAAAAGAAACTGAATGCCTTGATGAGTGGCGTGAGTGAAAAAGAAAACGAAAGAAATCTTCTCAACTCACAACTTAAATTTTCGAGAGATAAAATGGATGGTGCTGAAAAACTTATCATAGAATCAAAAGACCAATCTGAAAAGCTAGTCTTAACGCTCGACAAACTGAAATCTGATAAAGAGACAGAATCAGCCATATTAGATCAAAAAATAGCAGAACTATCTGTTTTAGAAATAGAGTTAAACAAAATTAGAGGAGAACATAATGCCATAAAAGACAGCTTATCTAATGAACAAAAATTATATAGCGAAAAAGAAAAAACGATTTTTGAACTAGAGAAAAAACTTGCTGTAAATAGAAATAGTAATGAGAGCTTGCAAAGAGACCTATTTCAAAGTGAAGAAGAAACAAGTCTAAAGCGAAAAGAACTCGAAGGTCTAAACCTTCTGCTAGAGGAGATGAAACTAGACAAAGATAATTTTGATAAAAAGGTGAGCGAACTCCAAGCAGATGAAGAAAATAGAAATACTGAAATTAAGCAACTCGAAAAATCAATTGAACAATTGAGAGCTGATTTAACAGCAGAAACAAGGACTTTAGATGCAAAAAAGAATGAGTATGAACTTACTAAAAGCTTAGTTGATAATTTAGAGGGTTTCCCAGAATCAATTAAATTTTTAAAGAAAAACAACAAATGGAGCAAGGATGCTCCTCTCCTTTCAGATGTTATATACTGTGC
>JBIKJU010000097.1:0-7363 GCA_044360745.1 Chitinophagales bacterium | reverse complement strand
TCTGCTAATTTTTCATTGAAAAAATATACTAAAACTGAACCCTACATTTTGGATATTTATCTCAAAAAAATAGAAGTAGGTCAAAGTGTAGTGTTGCAGAATATATTTTTTGAAGTCAATAAATTTGAACTGAGAGAAGCTTCAAAAGCTGAACTAGAACAGCTGTTATCTTTGCTAACTAGAAATCCAACATTGCGTATAGAAATTAGTGGACATACCGACAACTCTGGTTCAGAGTTAGAGAATAAGACCCTCTCGCAAAATAGAGCTAAAAGTGTATACGAATTTTTGATAAAAAATAATATTGCTCCTACTAGGATAGAATTTGCAGGATATGGGAGTGCAAAGCCTATTGCAGACAATAAAACAGTAGAGGGCAAAGCACAGAATAGGCGTACTGAATTTAAAGTTATCGGATTGTAAAATAGTATGAAAAGACGGACACAACGAGTTATTTTATTGGCTAGGAAGCAGCTTAATGTTTATATAGCTACGCTTACAAAAGGCGGTAACATTGTGATCTCTTTCGCGCTTTTATCGTTGATTATTTCTAATAGTCAGTGGGGAGAGGCATTTATTCATTTTTGGCACACAGAGGTGCATATACCCATCAACGATTTTCATTTTACTATAGAGCATTTTATCAATGATGTGCTAATGAGTTTTTTCTTTTTGTTGGTGGGTTTAGAAATCAAGAGTGAAATATTAGCAGGTTCTTTATCTGAAGTGAAGAAAGCCTCATTGCCTTTGGCTGCTGCCATTGGGGGTATGATTTTCCCAGCTTTAATCTACACAGCATTTAATTTTTCTACCGAATATAGTGCAGGATGGGCTATTCCTATGGCTACAGATATTGCGTTTGCATTAGCAATACTAAACATATTAAAAGGGAGATTTCACAATAATCTATTAGTTTTACTTACTACACTTGCAGTGGCTGATGATTTAGGAGCTATTATAGTGATTGCTCTTTTTTATACTGCCAAAATAAATTTATGGGCTATCGGTGGTATGGTGGGAGTTTTAGCTATATTGATGACCCTTAATTATTTCAAAGTTCGCGCTATTGGCTGGTATCTATTTATTGGTTTGTTCTTATGGATTTTTACGGCTATGAGTGGTATACACGCTACAATAGCTGGAGTGATGTTAGCGTTTACTATACCTTACTCGAGTGATGAGCATGCGCCATATCATAGGCTAGTAGATTTTTTAGAAGAGCCTAATAACTATATTATACTTCCTTTGTTTGCTTTTTGCAATTCTGCCGTTCATATATTACCTGAATACTTCTCAAATATTTTATCTCCTCTTGGTTTGGGAATTATACTCGGTTTGTTTGTTGGTAAGACAATAGGTATTTTTTCATTTTCATTTATAGCCACAAAAATAGGGATTAGCAAGCTGCCTGATTTTGTAGACTGGAAACAAATTTTTGGAGTGAGTATTTTAGGCGGAGTAGGATTTACAATGTCTATTTTCGTGACACTTTTAGCATTTAAAAGTCCAGAAATTATTGAAGAAGCAAAGTTGTTTATCATGATTAGTTCTGCATCAGCTGCTATAGTTGGATTGCTGTATTTGAGAGCAGTAACTAAGCCTACTGAAATTACTAAGGCAGTTTAGAAATCAACTATTTGTTTTTAACTTTAAAGATGTAGCTTTGATTAATTCCAAACCTATATCTCATGAGAAGTATATTATTTTTACTACTTTTTATTCCTATTTATGTTAGAGCCCAGCAAGCAACTCAAATTGTAAGAGGTCAAATTGTCGATAAGGAAACTACTTTACCTTTGGTGGCTGTAAATGTGTCTGTTTGGCAAGGCGATAAATTGATTGGAGGTGTCCAGTCCGATGAGGCTGGAGAATTTAGATTGATAGATATACCACTTGGTCGCTTGACATTTCAGGCTACATATCTTGGCTACAAGAAAGTAATCTTGCCTAATACTTTAGTTACTTCAGCAAAACAAGTGATTTTAAAAATAGACATGGAATCTGCTGTAAATGAAATAGCTGAAGTACAAGTTTCATCTGGTAAACGAAAAGGAGAGACAATAAATGAAATGACTACTTTGAGTGCACGTGAATTTTCAGTAGATGAAGCAGCTAGATATGCTGGGAGTAGAAATGACCCAGCAAGAATGGCCTCAAACTTTGCTGGGGTAACAGGTACAGATGA
This sequence comes from Chitinophagales bacterium, assembly GCA_044360745.1. Taxonomy (GTDB): domain Bacteria; phylum Bacteroidota; class Bacteroidia; order Chitinophagales; family LD1; genus CALAYL01. The sequence goes on along the minus strand of JBIKJU010000097.1, from coordinate 5,178 downwards.
TTCAAGAAATGATATTGTTATTCGTGGCAATTCTCCTTTTGGAGTACAATGGCGTTTAGAAAATATACATATTCCTAATCCTTCTCATTTTGCAATAGCAGGTACTACAGGAGGACCGGTAGGTATGCTCAGTAATCGTGTATTAGCGAATTCTGATTTTATGACTGGAGCTTTTCCTGCTGAATATGGCAATGCTACAGCAGGAGTTTTTGATGTACGGTTCAAAAATGGTAATAATGAGCGACATGAATTTGGTTTACAGTTTGGAATAATGGGTGCAGAGGCATTTGCAGAGGGACCATTGAATAGAAAGAAAAAATCATCGTATGTATTTAATTATCGATACGCTACTCTTGACTTGATGGTTAAAGCTGGTATAGACATTGGTACACAGGCTATTCCTAAGTACCAAGATTTTCAATTCAAACTTAATTTTCCTCAGCGAAATGGAGGTAATATATCTGTTTTTGGTTTAGGAGGTTATAGCAAAGTAGATTTGATAACTAGTGATTTAAAGAGACCTGCAGAAAGAGAAATTTATGGAAGTAAAGACGTAGATGAGTTTTTACGAACAGCAATGGGAGTATTGGGTATGAGCTATGTAAGACCTCTTAATGATAAGGCATATGCTAAATTGACCTTTGGTGTATCTACACAGTGGCTACAAAATAATTTTATTCGCATCGTTAGAAATATAGATCCTAATACTGGTGATTTTGTGTATTTAGATAAATACGATCGTATGCGTTTTGTATTCAATGAGTCGAAAGTTAGTGCTAACTTTTACCGAAACTATAGATTACATCCTAGACACACTATTCGATTTGGCATGAACTCAGAAGCTTTAGTATTTAACTATAGCGACAGTATTTTAAACGAAACCAATTTTAAATGGGAAAAACGGCTATCATATTTAGGAGCACATTTCATGTTTCAGCCTTTTGTGCAATGGAAATGGAATATAAATGAACAATGGTTGATGAACGCAGGGGTTCATGGTCAGTTATTTACGCTAAATAATTCTTGGAGTCTTGAACCGCGACTAGCTGTGAAATATCAGTTTAAGCGAAACCAAAGTTTTGCACTTGGTGTAGGATTACATAGTCAAATGCAGCCTGGGTATATCTATTTTTTATCCGAAAATCCTTATAGACCTAAACTAGGATTACCTAATCGCAATCTTGATTTTTCAAGGTCATTGCAATCTGTATTAGGATATGATATTTTCTTTAAAAACGATATTCGATTAAGGGCAGAGACCTATTTTCAGTTTTTATTTGGCATCCCTATAGAGAGGAAGGCTTCATCATACAGTCTTATCAATGAAGGCTCAAGTTTTGATAGATTTTTCCCTACTGATTTAGTAAATAACGGAATAGGATATAATTATGGACTAGAGCTTACAGTAGAAAAATTCTTTACGAAAAATTGGTTTATTATGTTTTCGGGCTCTGTCTTTGATTCAAAATATAAAGCTAGTGATAATGAATGGTATAATACGTCATTTAATTCAAATTATATTCTTAATTTATTAGGTACAAAAGAGTTTAAGTGGGGTAAAAAGAAAATGCACGTGATAGGGATAGGTGGCAAAATTACTTTTGGTGGCGGTCAGCGCTATACTCCTTTTGATACTTTACTTTCTAAGTTCTATGAAGACCCTGTAGTGCTAGATAAGGAAAGAAATAAATATCAATTTAAACCATATTTTAGATTTGATATCAAGCTCCATTACGCATTTAATGGCAAACGAAAAATTACTCAAGAAGTCGGAATAGATTTAGTAAATGTGACATTCCAAAAAAATATTCTTCGTTTGCAGTATGTAGAATCTGAACCAACTCCAAGAGAGGTTTATCAACTCGGATTTTTACCGCTCTTTTATTATCGTATTGACTTTAGTATAGACCGAAAAAGAAGGGGAGGTTAGAGTTTAACTAGTTTTTTATTTCTGGGTGTTCTTTTTACCGAACCAGTCTTTATTTCTTTTTTCTTCATCTCCCACACTAGCGCACTTCTGTGACGTGTGTTTCGATTAAGCTACCTGTCCTTAATCTGCGGCCAAGCCATAGATTTTGGACTACGTACTATATTCAATATGTATCTAAATTATCTGTATTTTTAGAGAGAATATTTTTTATTTCTGAGTGAGATGAATAGTAGTAGATACCACTTGCTATTACTCACTTACAGACGAATCCTCTTCCTTCATTTTCCTCTATAGCTTTTTTGTGTTTTGATGTTGAGCAAAGCTCATATGTGCTATCTGACTCTATGGCTGTGCATACCCAACCCAATGCAGGATCGGTCAAAGAATCTACATACTCATTATAGTACTTAAAAGTCAATTTATCTGAACATACCTTTATTGTAAAACGATTGTCTGTACATTGTTTACATTCATTGCCACAGGTGACACATTTTTTGCATCCAGAAATAGTAAGCAATATGCTCATAACTAAAAAAAAATGTTTTATCATTCTAAAGAAAATTTATTTTTAATCTAAGATAAGAAAAAATGCACGATATAGAACCTTTTTATGAATGGAGAGATTACTATGTAGCCTCTCAAGATAAATTATCCCCTTTTTATGGCAGACGGTATAGCGAATTTGTATTTACTGAAAAGGTATATAATTATTACATCCATCCGCAATGGGATAATTTTGGATCTGCTACGTTGTATTGTAAGGTTATATATGTCAATTATGATAAAGGTGTAGCTGTCATTGAGTTTATAGGTGAATGGAACGATACACTACATAATGATATCATGACATTAAAAGAAAATCTCATCAATCCTATGATTGATAATGGTATAAGTAAGTTTGTTTTAATTGGAGAACAGGTCTTAAATTTTCATGGATCAGATGATTTGTATTATGAACAATGGCAAGAAGAAGTAGCTGAGATGGATGGGTGGATCATGGCTATAAATTTCCATGGACATGTCAAAAGCGAAATGCGTCAATTTAATATTCATCGATTTGTAGAAATGAGTGATAGTATGAATAATCTGGAGTGGCGAAAAATAAAACCTGTGTATATCCATAAAATAGCGGAGGAGTGGATGCAGTATAAGCTGGAGTAAAATAAATCCTATTCCAAGAGCTTTTTCAATTCATTAAGCTTCATCAAAGCCTCTATGGGTGTGAGAGCGTTAATTTCTAATTGTTGTATTTTGTCTGCAACTTCTCTAAGCTTGGGATCAGACATATCAAAAATACTCAACTGATATTTTGTGTTCGATTTTTTGAGTGTTTCTCTATGGCTTTGAGTACTCCGCTGTTTTTCCAATTCCGCCAACAACTCATTTGCTCTATCAATAATCAAGCGAGGCATACCAGCCATTTTAGCCACATGAATTCCAAAACTATGTTCGCTCCCTCCTGGCACAAGCTTTCGAATAAAAATTATTTTATTGTCGCGCTCCTTAGAGCTGATGTGATAGTTTTTAATCCGATTATATTTTTCGGCTAGTTCATTAAGTTCGTGGTAATGCGTAGCGAAAAGCGTGCGAGGATGAGCAGTAGGATAATTATGCAAAAACTCTGCGATAGCCCAAGCTATAGATATTCCGTCATAGGTAGAAGTGCCACGCCCAATTTCATCTAACAAAATCAACGAACGAGCTGATAGATTATTGATGATACTTGCAGTTTCATTCATTTCTACCATAAAGGTAGATTCGCCAGCACTCAAATTGTCGCTTGCTCCTACTCTTGTAAAAACCTTATCTACTATGCCTATCTGAGCAGCTGATGCAGGAACAAAACTTCCTGTTTGCGCCATCATTACTATCAGTGCTGTTTGTCGTAACAGTGCAGATTTTCCTGACATATTCGGACCTGTGAGCATTATGATTTGTTGCTGTTTATCATCTAAAAAAACATCATTGGGCACATAATCAGTTCCTAATGGTAGCTGCGCTTCTATCACAGGATGCCTACCATCTTTTATATCTATCGTCAAGCTTTCGTTTAGCAATGGCCGTACATAATTATGTTGACGCGCTAAAACCGCCATAGAACATAAGCAGTCAATGCGTGCAATGATAGTGGCATTTTGCTGAATAGATGGTATAAAATCTCGAAGGTATTGTATTAATTCTAAAAAAATCCTTTCTTCAATTTGTTGAATTCTCTCTTCTGCACCAAGCACTTTTTGTTCATACTCTTTCAACTCTTCTGTAATATATCGTTCAGCATTAGTAAGCGTTTGCTTTCGAATCCAATTTGTAGGTACTTTATCTTTATGCGTATTAGTAACTTCAAGATAATAACCAAACACATTATTAAATCCTACTTTCAAACTTTGAATACCTGTGCGCTCTATCTCTGCTTGCTGTATGCCTACTATATACGCTTTTCCACTACTGCGAATAGCTCTTAAATCATCAAGCTCTGCATCTACTCCATCTTGTATAAAATGACCCTTTGCTATGATGGCTGGCGCATCTTCTTTCAAAGAAGTTGAAAGTCGGTCTACTACAGCATCTAAAATGATAATCTTTGAAGATAAATCTACTATTGCTTTTGATTGAGTTTCTTTCATCGTCTTGCTCAAAGGAGAAAGGACTTCGAGTCCTCTTCGCAATTGCACCATTTCGCGAGGACTAATTTTGCCCATAGCTACTTTAGATATCATTCTTTCTAAGTCGCCCACAGATTTTATTAAACCCATCAAATCTTGGGTCTTGCTTTCATGTTGAACTAAAAAATCTACGGTATCTAATCGTATATTGATTTGTTTGATATCTAATAATGGCATCACCACCCACTTTCGCATAAGTCTAGCGCCCATAGGGCTCACAGTATGATCCATTACATCTATCAGCGCTTTTCCACCACTTGATGATGGAAATAGAATTTCGAGATTGCGAATGGAAAATTTATCCAACCACACACTATCTTGTTCTAGTATACTTGTGATTTTATTAAAATGACTGAGCTGGTGATGCTCCGTTTCTTTTAAATACTGTATAGCTGCTCCAGCTGCTATGATGGCCGATTGCTGATTTTCTATTCCAAAACCTTTTAGCGAGTTAGTCTCAAAAAGTTTAATTAAAGTTTCGTAAGTATAGTCATGTGTATAAACCCAGTCATCTAGTTTTGTCGTAAAAAATTGTTGATTAAACAGGGATTCAAAATCTTTAGATTTTCCTTTCTGGTATACTAT
>JBIKJU010000125.1:0-6182 GCA_044360745.1 Chitinophagales bacterium | reverse complement strand
TCTTGAGAATATCCAAAAACAGGTATTAATACCGCAAAAAATAAAAATCTAATTATATTCATAACGCACACAAAAATAGAATGAAAAACAACAACATGGTCATCTTAAATCATATTAACAAAACGAAGAGAAGATAAAGCAAAAATAGCAGCTGTTTCAGTCCTCAATCGCGATTCACCTAAGCTAATTAAACTAAAGCCATTTACTTGAGCCAAATCCACCTCTTGCTGAGTAAAATCTCCTTCAGGACCAATAAAAATAGTAGTATCTTCCCCTTTTATTATGACTTCAGACATTAAAGACGTGCCCTCATCACAATAAGCAATCAGCTTTTTTGACGAATCTATCTGATTGATGGCTACATTAAAATCTACTCCTAAATTCAATATTGGGAAATAATATTGCTTAGATTGTTTGCATGCCGAAACTACAATTTTCTTTAAACGCTCAGATTTTAGACTAGTTTTCTCTGTTCGCTCACAAATCAAAAAATTAATCGAACTGACACCAATTTCACAGGCCTTTTCTAACATCCACTCTAATCGTTCATTACTTTTTAAAGGAGATACAAACAAATGATATTTATTAGACAAAACTGGCACTAAAACTTTACTCAATATTGAGGCCATTGAGGTTTTATTGTTTATAGATACAACTTCCGCATTTGCAATTAAACCATTACCATTAATTACTTGCACTATATCTCCGCCTCTTACTCTAAGCACATTTAAATGTCTAACTTCCTCTTCTTCAAAATTAAAGATAGTTGCTTTATCAGTGAATGGGTGATAAAAATATTTCATAAATAAAAAAGGGTTGACATGTCAACCCTCTAATTGTTTAATTAAAAATTATTTTAATTTCAAAATTTTGAATTCAGTACGTCTGTTTCTTTGATGTTCTTCTTCAGTACAAGTTGATTTTTGAGCACCTTCACATGCACAACCATTTACAAAGCGTCTTTCGCCATAACCAACAGCTATCATACGCATACCACTTACTCCTCTAGAGATTAGCCAGTTTACACAAGATTGAGCACGCTTAGCAGATAAATCATCATTATATTTAACAGAAGCTCTACAGTCTGTATGAGAACTTAACTCAATTTCCATATTAGGGAGACGATTCATTAGAGAAAGTAGTTTGTTAAGTTCCATTTCAGCATCAGGTCTAATATTCCACTTGTTCAAATCGTAGTATATATTATCAAGTTTGATAACCATACCTTCTTCTAAGTAAGTCAACTCAAGATTTTCAAATAAACTAGAAGGTGCTACTTTTCCTTTAGTAGTAAGATCTTTACAAGGTGTGTCATATCCACCTGTAGACTTGTCTGCTACTTTTGTTGCACATACGGTATAATCAGTTTCAGGCTCTAAATTAAAGAAACACTTACATTCGCTATTAATTGTGCAAGTTTGCTTTTCTCCTGTTTTATTGTTAGTTAAAGTAACAATAGAGCCTACAGCTGTACCTTTACCTTTTTCTGTAACACAAACACTTAAGTCAATACCACCTTTTTTAACTAATGGAATTTGAACAACTGAATTAGCATTTTTAGTAGACACAGTAACAGATCCTTCACTGTACTCATATTTATTTGCTACTACTTTGTAATTCTTATTAGGTAAAACACTAAAACAGAAATCACCCTTAGCCCCGGCATTTTTTGATGCTAATGCTTTATCGCCTTCATATAAGACCAATTCTGAACCTGGCAATAAATCTTTTGATCTAGCTTCTACAACAGTTCCACAAAGACTAATTCCAGTTTTCTTGAATTTGTAAATATCATCATCACCTTGACCACCAGTTCTATTTGAGGCGAAGTAACCATTTTCATTTTTAGCATCTATTATATAGCTAAAATCATCAAAGTTAGAATTAATTGGTGCTCCTATATTCTTTACTCCGCTCCATTCACCACTAGAATACACTGCAGAATATACATCTAACCCACCAAGACCTACTCTAGAATCAGATGAGAAATATAATGTTCCGTCTTCTGCTACAAAAGGAAACATCTCTCTTCCAAGAGTATTCACTTTTTTCCCTAAATTAATTGGTGGCCCCCATGTAGATCCATCTTTATAACTTACATACAAATCAGTTTCACCATATCCTCCTGGCATATCAGAAATGAAAAATAATCTTTTTCCATCTGCAGATAAAGTAGGATGACCTATTGAATATTCATTGCTATTAAAAGGTAGTGGCGTTATATTTACCCATTTCTTTTTTGCTTCGTCAAAAATAGAATGGAATATTTTAAGCTTTATAATTTTCTCTTTACTTTTTCCTACTTTAGATTTTACATAATTACTTCTTGTAAAATACATTTCTTTAGCATCCCTTGTGAAAGTTACTGGACCTTCATGATACTTTCTATTTGGTTGATTACCATTTAGTTTTTTAGCCTCAAAAAGATTCCCGTTTTGGTCTCCATCTACTGTATAGATGTCATAAAATTTATGACTAGTCCAAACATCTGTTCTAACAATGGATGCATCATTACCCTTGTTTGAGCTATAAGTGATTCCCTCTTTATAGAAAGCAGGCCCCATATCTGATTTAGGGCTGTTTAATGGCAAGTTCGTAATAGTATAAACTTTAGTATCTTGTGCTAACGATGTGACTTTATCTAAAGAATTTGTAAATTCAGGAGATCTCAAATCAGCAGAAGCATTAGCAGCAAATGCATTGTATTGCTCAGCGGCCTCTATATACTTACCATTTGATCTCAATGCTTGAGCAAAGTAGAATTTGTTAATATTTGGTGAGTTAGGTAACTTTACGAGTTCAGCATAAGTCGCTTCAGCATTTACAAAATCCTCAGCTAAAACATAGGCTCTTGCCAATTTCTGTCTTGCATCAATATTTGTAGGATTTTTCTTTACAAATGAAGCATATGCATCTGCAGCTTCAGCAAAAGTAAATTTCTTAAATAATCTATCTCCTCTTTTTAACGTTGCAGTCTGAGCACTTACTATAAGTACTGAAGCTGTTAATAAAACTGAAAGTAAGCTTTTAAAATTCATCTCTAAGATTTTATAGGGGTTAAATTAGAAATAACGAACATAACGTGGGTTAACAATTTTCTTTTTGTCGAAATCGAAGTCATATCCTAGCATCACTTCATGTGAACCGGTTGTGAATTTAGATATAGGACTAACTGTAAGATCATAAGCATATCCGACACGAAGTTGTGGTGTAATATTAAATGCAGCCATAAATCCATAAGAATCAGAAAGTCTGTAGCTAGCACCTAACCATATTCTATCAATGAAAATGAAATTAGCATTGAAATCAAAATCAATTGGAGCGTATTTAGGAACATACTTCATCATTACTGATGGAGCAAACTTTACTTTTTTACCTAAATCAAAAACATAGCCTCCAGTTACGAATAAATGATAATACTGATGAGCATCATTTACTCCTGTTTGAAATACTTGATTTTTAGTTTGAATAGAGTTTGCTAATAAATTTGGAACTGATACTCCAACAAAAAACTTTTGGCTATAAGCATAAATACCAAATCCTACATTTGGCAACCACAAAGAAGCATTATCTGCAAAATTAGGATCTGTTCCAGCACCTCCGTTTGTATTTACTTCTGTTAATTTAGAACGATAATTCGTTACACCAGCAGAAACACCTAGAGACAATTTAACTTTCTTAGCTTTTCCTAGTGGAATTCTATAAGCAAAATTTCCTTCAAGTTTATTTGTATGTGTTACTCCTATTCTATCATTGGTAAAAGTCAAACCTAACGCAAGGTTATTATTCCTAAGTGGAGAATGAACTGAGAATGAACCAGTACGAGGAGCACCAGGCACATTTAGCCATTGCCATCTGTATATACCAACAACTGATAGAGCATCTCTACTTCCTGCTGCTGCAGGATTAAAGATCAGATTGTTGAAACGGTACATAGTGTACTGCACATCTTGTTGAGCAGATACAACTAACGATACGAAAATCGATACTGCTAATAGATATCTTTTTATCATTATTGTTATAGTTTAGAATTAACGATTGATTATTATATAGCCTATTTTGTCTTTATTCACTTCATCATTAAATTTAAAGATGTAGTAATAGGTACCATCAGGCAAAGGTTGATTATTTCTTTTATAATTTCCAGCAAAATCATTTTTATATCCATCAGCATCATTTCTCCATACTTCATCACCCCATCTGTTGAATACTAACAATTGAGATTGAGGGAATTCATCTACAGATGGAATTACAAAAGCGTCATTAGTTCCATCACCACTAGGAGAAAATCCTTCTGGAATAAAGAACTGTGGTTTAGGTGTAATTGTTACATATACCATTGCCTCATCGCAAATTTCGATAGTATCAACAACTCTACAAACTCTATAGCATAATGAATCAACTCCGTTTCCTGAGATTGTATTAATTGGATTGTAAGGATAGTTATCGTTTGGCACATATCTTATAGCTCCATTTTCTACTGTTGCTGTTCCATTCACTGGATTGCTGCAAAGCGATAATATCTCACCCTCAAATCTTGTATCATTTAATTTTACATCAAAGCTACCAGTTGTTTCTTGAGCTATTGTATAAAAATCATCTCTTGCTTTTACTGGTACAATTACGATTACAATAGCAGTATCACATAAGCCAGTTTGATCACAAACTACATAAGTGAACGTGTCAACACCAGTAAATGAAGCTGGAGCGGTATAACAAACTACTGAATCATTAACTGAAACAATTGTTCCATCATTAGTGGCTGTAGATTGAAATGAAGATACTTTAAGTGTATCGCCCAAATCTACATCTGAATCATTAACGATAACGTTTATAGGAGTGCAATCTACATCCCAATTATATACTGCTATATCGTTTTGAGCTACTGGAGCATCTTGCCTTGACAGTACTGTGATAATTACATAAACAGAATCGCAAAGAGGATATTCATCACAAGTATAAACCCATAAGCCCTCCTGCCCAGCATAATTTACTGGTGGAGTAATTCGAATACATGGATTAGGAGTTAAACCTGACGGAATTGGCTGAATTGTATTAACTGAAACGGAAGGAGGAGTAACTGATACAAAATCTCCATCCGCATCTATATAACGTATACATAAAGTTCCTGTAGAGTCTTCCCATATAGTTATTCTTAATGTATCAGTAGGATTATTGTTCCCATCTACAACTACTGGTGGATTATTACAATGATTTACATTTACAAAAACTCTAGCTTGGTCGCAAAGTCTTGGATTTCCATTATCACATGCTTGATACAAGAAAGTATCTAATCCCCAATAATTTTGGTTTGGAATATAAAGTAAAGTAACAGAATCTACTCTGAAAACTCTACCATTTGAAGGGTTAGCAATTAAAATATTGGCTGTAGTATCACCTAAAGTAATATAACTACCCTCTAAGTCAAAGTCGTTAGAAGTAACATTAATCCAAACAGAATCATTTCTACAAACTGAAGTAAAATCAGGAACAATTGTTGGTTTAATTCCATTTCCTACATTTTGAGTAATATTGATTGTAACTCTTGCAGTATCGCAAAAACAATCATTACATAATGAGTAGAATACAACATCTAATGAATCGGCTTTACCTGCTGAATCTAAAGTATAAACTAACTGATTATTAACTGTTGTTGCAGTTCCGAACAAAGGTTGAGTAGCTACTGTCACTGTTAAGTTTCCACCACCTAAAGGGTTGATATCATTATTTAAAACATTATATACCCCTACATATCCTACTCCATTTCCTGCGTAAAATAAGTCTACTTTTGCATCTGGTGCAGAACAGGGTGCTTGACTTACATTCAAGTAAAGAGTTGCTGTGTCGCAACCGCAGTCTGTACATACTCTGTATCTTAATGAATCTAAACCAAAGAAAGTTGTGGAGGTTATATACTCTACATCACCATTTCCTGAAAAAGAAAGAGAACCGTTAGTTGGCAAAGAAACGATGGATGCACTTACTTGTCCAAAAACAAGATTTGAATCATTAGTCAAGACATTAAAGTATGCAGTATCACCACCTTGCACAACTGATATCAAATCTGCATTTGCTAATGGCAAGGTGCATTCTACAAGTTCTAATACTAAAATGCCAGTATCACATTTACCACAATAGTTGCATAATGAATAAGTAATTGTATCTGCTCCAACTCCTCCTAT
>JBIKJU010000217.1:0-3870 GCA_044360745.1 Chitinophagales bacterium | reverse complement strand
AATGTGCATCGGGCGCTTTGAAAATCGTGTCATAAAGGTAACAGACAATAAATCTAAAAAGCCATATAAAAATCGCTCCATTCCGAACTTTGTAGTACCGTACTTTCTAGCTTGATGTTGTACTACTTTTTCACCTATTGATGAAAAGCCAGCTCGCTTTGCCAATACTGGAATATAGCGATGCATCTCTCCATAAACCTCTACACTTTTTATAACTTCATTTTTATAGGCCTTCAATCCACAATTGAAATCATGTAAATATATTCCCGACATTTTACGAGCTGCCCAATTATAAAGTTTGGTAGGTAGTGTTTTGGTAATTGGATCAAATCGTTTTTGCTTCCATCCTGATACCAAATCAAACCCCTTATGAGTTATCATTTCATAGAGCGCTGGTATTTCGTCTGGAGAGTCTTGCAAGTCAGCATCCATAGTAATCACCACATCGCCTTTTGCCCTCTCGAAACCAACATTTAGCGCTGCCGACTTTCCATAATTTCGTCTAAATCTTATGTAATGTAGTGTACTATATTCTTCTTTTAATTTAATGATGACTTCTCTTGTATTATCCTTACTACCATCATCGATAATCCATATCTCTACACTGAGTTTGTATTGATTGCAGACATCATAAATCCACTTTACCAACTCTGGCAAAGATTCAGCTTCATTAAAAGATGGTACGATTATGCTTAAATTCATTATGCGTTAGGATTTTGCGGAATTGCGTCTGGATTTCTTTTTACAAAAATAGCAATGATGAGTGCAAAAATAACATACATTATCGAACCTTGTAAAAATCGAAAGAAATATTCTTTTATACCAAAATTAAAATTAGTCTCTCGAATCTTATCAATAGCTTCGTCTAACTGATCTTCAGGAGTACCTAACTTCTCCATCATTTCAGTAGTGTTTTCAATCGTTTTCTGCTTTATTAATTCAGAAAGATCGGGATCGATAAATGTTGTGAGAATATAGGAAAAAACTGAGCTTATTAATGACATTATTATTCCTACAATAAGAACAGCAATAAATGCTTGAACAAATGAAACAGTATTGTGATTATCTCGCCTAAAATTAATACCACCCCATATCATTAAGAAAATTGCCAAAAGGACAAACACAAAAACAAGTTTGAAAGAAGCAAAAGAAGTAGGCGATACAAAGTAAACTAAGAGAGATAAGACTATACTAATAAGCCCTCCAACTATGCCCCATTGAATAGGTGATTTATAATTCATTTTGATAAAATTAAAGGTGAAAAAATCTGTTTATTGCCCAAGATAGTGCCATAAACTTTGCCAGTGAAATTAAACCCAATAAATGGAGAATTTTTTGATTTTGAGTAAATGTCAGTTTCTTCAAATGTCCACTCTGCTTTGGGGTCATAGAGCACAAAATCAGCATCTGCACCTTCTTCAAATTTTACTTCATGTATACCCAAAATTTCTCGAGGTTTCTCCGATATAAGCGAAATAATTTGAGCGATGTCTACTCCGTCTTTTAAAGCTGTATTAGTCACAGCAAAAAATGTTTCAAAGCCAATCATCCCGAATGAAGCTTTATCAAACTCAAGCTTTTTGTTCTCCTCATCTTGAGCTCGATGCTGGGATGCAATACAATCAATAATCCCATCTTTAATCGCTTTTTTTAGAGAAGATACATCTGTTTTATCACGTAGTGGTGGATTAACTTTACAGTTTGTATCGTACATTGCTACATTCTTATCAGTCAGTAGAAGATTGTAAGCATTGCAAGAAGCATATACTTGAAGTTTTTTCTTTTTAGCATTAGCTATAAGTGATACCGACTTTTGTGTAGAAATATCTATAAATAATAATTTCCCATTTGTATACTCTAAAACTGATAAATCCCTTGAAACAACTATTTCTTCAGAAATAGATGGTATGGCTGGCAAACCTAATCTCGTGCTATGTTCTCCTTCATGCATGCATCCATTTTTAGAAATAGATTTGTCTTCTGGATGTTGAATAACAAGGGTATTTATGTTAGAGGTATATAGCAAAGCTCTCTCCATAAGTCCTGCTGAAGGAATGGATGTATTGCCATCAGAAAATGCAATGGCACCAGCATTGTGCATATCATAAAGGTCTGCTAAATCTTTTCCCTCTAAGTTTTGACTTATAGCACCAATTGAGTGAAGGGTGGTAGGATGCTGGATTTTATATTGATTTAAAAACTCAACTGTAGATTTAGAAGCTGTGATAGGGTGTAGGTTTGGCATTACACAAAAATGAGTAATTCCGCCTTTACTAGCTGCAAGAGTGGCTGTTTCGACAGTTTCATGCTGCTCAAACCCAGGCTCACCAATATAAGAATTGATATCCACAAAGCCAGGTGAAATACACAATCCTTTGAGAGAAATTACTTTGTGCGATTTGGAAGGATTAAGCTTTATTCCGATTTTGGCAATCTTACCATGTTCTATAATGATGTCAACGACTTTATTGTTATACCTTGACTTTTGAGAAACTACTCTTACAGACCTTAAAAACAACATAGTTTATAGATTGCACAAATATAATTTTTTCTTTCAAAGTTTATTCTTTAGTAATTGAGAATCGTTAAAATCACCAAGCTATTTGACTATTCTCATCCTTTGTTTCCGATGATTTTGGACTTCTTCTAAAAAAAGCAAGTATAACCAATCACTAATCCAATATTATGAATATTAGCTTTTGAATCCTTATTAGGTATGCCACAAAGTAAAAAATCTTATCGTGGTTCGCTCAAAGTTATCATATTGTTGTGTTGAGCTTTGATACCAAAGATTTATTTAATCCAAAAGTAATATCACTAGAGCCTCAAAAATAGCTTGCCCAACTGCTAAAATGCAACAAATGCCAGTGAAGAGGCCTGATTGAGCCTATGACTCAGCAAAACTATTTGAAATAAAGTTGACATTATTATTAAAATCTGTACGAAAACCCGTTAGTAATTTGAGGTTATCTTTAACTTTATAAATAAGTCCAACAGATACGTTTACAACAGGAGACACCTTTGTTTTCACTTGTAAAAAATCTTTAACTATATCATTATATTAAATTGTGATTATCTTAAAATTCTCATCCTCAAAAGAAGTTATTGCTACTTTTGGCTGAGCAGACTTATTATAAATAATTACATTAAGGACAATATTTTGAATAACTTGTGTTAATAATACTTCTGAAGTACTAATATCTATGGTTTTTTTCAACAAAATTAAAGCATTAGTTTCATCTATTTTCTTTAACAATGCCAACTTAGTATGCTAAACTATATCAGCTAATTTTACTAAGGAAAAACTTGTGATTGTATCAATTTTAGAATAATCTAATAACGATTTTATTAATAAATCTAGTCTATTTACGCTATAATAACAAATTGAAAACTCTCTGCATGAGCTTCACCAATCAATGGTTTAAGATTATTATACAACAAACCTATGTGGTCTCCTATAGTTCTTAATGGCTCTCTAAGATCATGAGAGGTTATAGATGCAAATTTTTGTAGATATAATTAGACTCTTCAAGCAATTCTAGATAGTGCTGTATCTTTTCGTTTTATCATTTCAAAACTTTTGTTTCAAACTCGCTTTGAAGAAGTTATTGATTAAAGATAATTTGACTTAACTCTTTTTGAATTCTAAATTCATTAAGTTCTGTTGATAATATAATATGCTCTTTTATGTAATGAAGAGATTCTTTATATCTACCTAGTTCCTCGTGCGATTCTCCTATCTTGTAATAAAGAGCATTTAGTTCAATTTTATGATTTAACTTCTGACAATCTCTGTAGCTTTCCAAAAATAAAACAGAGCTTGTTGAAATTTTTATCTAAAAAATGAATATCTCCAAAATTAATATAACT
>JBIKJU010000096.1:0-7431 GCA_044360745.1 Chitinophagales bacterium | reverse complement strand
GCTCAGATATTCCATTTTTCAAATCTCTAGACAATTTTTCTCCCTCACACAACATTAGGAGCATACTTATTATACAAAATGACACACTAAAATATACATATCACAACCAACATATTCTATTGAGTGATTTACACCCATCATATTCTATTGCAAAATCTTTTACATCTACTCTCATTGGAATAGCAATAGATGAAGGAAATATCAAATCAGAAGAGGAATTAGTTATAAAGTACATTCCAGAACTCCAAAACATTCATCATTCCAAAGATTTAAAAATCAAAGATCTATTAAATCATACTTCTGGAATAAAGTATAACTTACGGAATGATGCTATTATTTATTATGGCGATAACATATTTAAAGCTATAAAGAAAATCAAGTTTGAAAATACACCAGGTACAAAACAGCACTATCTAAATATAAACACTCAACTCCTAGGATTAATCTTAAAAAGAGCTACAGGAGTATCTCCCGCTAAATATCTAGAAGATAAGATCTGGAAACCAATTCAAATGTGTAATGATGGACAGTGGAGTATAGACAAGAAAAATCAGATAGAAAAAACATTTTGCTGTATTGGAGCTACAGCTGAAGATTATGCAAAATTTGGAAGGCTTATATTGAATAATGGCAGATGGAATAATAAAGTAATAATAAGTGAACAATGGCTAAATAAATCATTAAGTCGAGACACATCAAATGGCAGTAGCTTCAACTATAACTATTCCTGGCACATTGGGCTAAAAGAATACAATGATTTTATGGCTATTGGATTATACAAACAACACATTTATGTAAATCGAAATAAAAAATTGATCATAGTACTTTTTAATGATAAAGAGAATAAGTTGATTGCTGAACGATTAAATTGGTGGGATATTTTCAGACAAATTGCAGATCAACTATAACTTTTTATTTTAGTAATTATAAATTTAATAAATGCTTAAAATACTTATTTTTTCCTAAAATTGTAAAAACTAGAATCAATGACAGAAACCATAATAGCGTTGTTATCCCTAATTGTACTTGAAGTAATTTTGGGTATAGATAATATTATTTTCATATCTATACTGGCAGATAAGTTACCAGAAAATCAAAGAAATAAATTGCGTTTTTGGGGAATAAGCTTAGCTATGGTGATGAGGTTAGTTTTGCTCGCATTTATATCTTGGATTTTGAAATTAGATCAACCTTTGTTTACTTTGTTTGACAAAATTTTTACTGGTAAGGGACTAATCTTAATAGCTGGAGGCTTGTTTTTGATTTATAAAAGCACAAAAGAAATTTACCATAAAACAGAAATTGCTGCAAATGATTCCCCAAATATGCCTATTACTAAAACGTTCAAAACACTCCTCATAGAAGTGATTTTATTAGATTTAGTATTTTCTGTCGATTCTATCATTACTGCGGTAGGTATGGTAGATGAACTTTGGGTAATGTATACAGCAGTTATTGTCACTGTCATTATCATGTTAATAGCATCAAAACCAATTAGTGAATTCATTAGACTTCATCCTTCATTTAAGATACTTGCATTATGCTTTTTGATGGTGATAGGGGTGTCACTTTTAGCAGAAGGATTTAACTTTGAAATCCCAAAAGGATATATTTATTTCTCAATGGCTTTTGCATTCTTAGTAGATGTCATACAAATGAAAACCATAAAGAAAAGTTGAGAAAACTATTTTGCAGTATTCTGGTATTACAATCTCTGCATGCTTATGCTCAGCTAAACGATTTAGGCACTTGGAATATATTAAATCTAAAATTAAATATCACTGATAAATGGAGTCTCTTTGGAGAGGGACAAATCAGATCTCTAAAATTCTATAACAATTTTCACTATTTTGAATACAAAGGAGGTGTAAATTTTAAAGCGCACAAACTTATAATGTTATCACTTGGAGCAGGAAGTTATCAAACCTTTAAAGAGGGCGGAAATTTTGTTACACCAAAAAACAATAATGAAATAAGGATTTGGCCTCAAGTAGTTTTATCACATTCTTTTAAAAATTTCTCAATAGAACATAGATATAGAGCTGAATTTAGGTTTACATTAAATGGTTATAGAAATAGGTTTAGGTATCGATTAGGATTTTCCTATAAATTTGGCAAAGATAAGAAAGGCTTTAAACCATTTAAAGTGACTATAAATAATGAAATTTTTCTTACTGATAAATTACCGTTTTTTGAGAGGAATAGAGTAGCAGGATCTTTTTTCTATTCTCCTTTAAAAGAACTTACTTTACAACTTGGTTATATTCATCAATTTGACAATAGGCTAAATGATGAAATTGGGAGAAGCTTTTTGCAATTAGGAATTTATTATGAGTATAGCATCAAAAAAAAGAATTCATCTAAACTAGAAAGTACAAAAAATTAGTATTGGAGATAATATCTACATTGTCTAGTTCGTTATGCTACTCAACACAGCTTTGTTAATGTTTTCAATAAGAAAGAACGATAGTCATTATAAATTTGTATTCAGGAAATACCTATTATGAATAAATCAACACTTGTAGTTGCCTCTATCATTTTCATAGCGCTTGCATTTTTATCCGGAATTTATTTAGAAAGAAAAGGAGAAATTTCCACTCTCAGTAAAGCTGTAAAAGAAGAGTCAAATATAAAAGATAACTTTAAGTACGGAATTAATCTTGCATCATTTGATGTGTCATATCATAAAGTAGAAAAAAATGAAGCCTTTTCTGATATTCTTGAGAAAATAAATATAGAAAAGTCGAAAGTTCAAGAAATACTAAACTCACCAAAAGAGCTTTTTAATACTAACAAGATTAAAGCTGGAAATAACTACACTGTGCTTGGTCAAAAAGAGGGCAACAGTTATACTGCTCAAAAATTGATTTATGAAGAAAACAAAATAGATTTTATCATTATTAATTTAGAAGACTCAGTATTTGTTGAAAGAGGTCAAAATGATATTAATTTTGAAGAAAGAGAAGTTGGTGGTATTGTTCGAAATTCTCTTTATAAAAGTTTTTCAATTCTTGACATCCATCCATCAATGGCTGTAAAATTAGCTGAAATTTTTTCATGTACAGTAGACTTTTATAAAATCAAAGAAGGCGATAAATTTAAGCTTGTTTTTGAAGATGCTTATCTAGATGGCAAACCATTAGGAACGGGTAAGATAAAAGCAGCTTTATTTGAAAGTGGTGGCAAAGAATATCAAGCGTACTACTTTGAAAAATATAACATCCACGCTGGTGAATATTTTGATGAGAGTGGATCTAGCATGAAAAAACAATTTTTGAAAGCTCCTGTAAAGTTTGGGAGGATAAGCTCTAAATTCTCCAATAAAAGACTACACCCTGTGACAAGAGTAGTGAAAGCTCATTTAGGGACAGATTATGCAGCTCCTCATGGCACACCAATTATAGCTACTGCAGATGGTGTAATAGAAGAGGCTAAATTTAAAATCTATAATGGTAACTATGTAAAAATTAGACATAACGGCCAATTCAAAACACAATATTTACATATGAGTAGAATAGCTGCAGGTATGAAGCCAGGTAGAAAAGTAAGACAAGGAGATATTATTGGCTATGTTGGAAGTACTGGATTAGCTACCGGACCGCACGTTTGCTATAGGTTTTGGAAAGAAGGAAAACAAGTAGATCCATTTAAACAAAGTTTAAAGTTTAGTGAAATGCTAAGTGGTACTGATAGAAATAACTTCTTAAAAAATACAGCTTCACTAAAAAAATCGATTCAAAATTTATCATTTGATGCAGACCCAAAACAAGTCTTAAAGGAAAAACATCAAGCAAAAATCAAAGAGAAAGCTTTTGATTTTGTCTCAACTTATTTCTGACAATCTTCTATTTCTTTGTAGACATTTAAAGAGTCAGAAAAATATACAAAATCATTATTGACATTACTAATTTTAATGTTACCTATTATATTAAGAAAGTAACTAGATTCTGTTAACGCAAGCTTCTTTTCTGATTCTCCTTCATACAAAAAAATAGTTTGCGTCTTACCATATTCCATACTTGATAAAATAGCCGTTTCAAAAGGAACGCACCATCTCATGATGAGTTGCTCTTGGGGAGCATTTCCCCAATCAAAAATGAGCTTTTCTTCTTTACACAATTTTAGATTATGCCTTAACCAATGTATACGGGCTGTATATTTCCCACTCATATCTTTGCTCCTAATTACTCCTTTTGTGAATAGAAAAACTATAATTACTAAAAGTAAAATTTTAACTGCACGATCCTTGTAATCATATGTAAAAAGTAAAGCGAGTCCAAAAAAAATGCTTTGATAATAATTCTCAAACAATATCAAATCCCTGTCATATAAATCATAGAAACATACATTTATAAACAAGATTATAAAACACAAACTAAAAAAATAAAGAAAAGCCTTCCACCATTTTGTAAAAAAGCTTAGCAGCGCAATTCCTACAAAAAGCAAAACAGATATTCCTAAAAATCGGTCAAAAAAATGACTCATCAACAATCTATTAGATGATATATCAAAAAAATTAGGGAAGAGATAATAAACAAAATTAAGCCTTGTAAAAGCATTGCCTTCATAATAAGAAGAAGGCAAAAACAGCTTTTTCAACAAGTATAATCCTACGAATATAAAAATCAAAACAAAGAGGAAACGATAGGTATGTTTGGATTGAATAAAGAGGAATAGCCACAAAAAACCAAATGCAAAAATAGACGTAGGATGTATAGTAATTCCAAAAAACATAATTGCTCCTAATAGTAGATATTGTAACAAATTAAAGTCAAGATGTTTATCTATGAATGCATAAATCAATAACCAAATCGGAACTATGAATTGAGCTTCAGTAACTATCCAAAAATTCTCTTCAGTTGCAAAAACAAATGGAGTAGCAGCGATTAAAATTGCTACACGCCAGTTTTTTAAAAACCAACCTGCTATAAAAGCCGAAACAGAGTAAAACAAAAATGCATTGACTGAATACAAAATAGCTATAAGTTTCAGTGGCATTTTTAAAGCGATAGCTAATAAAGGTAAAATCTGAGTAAAAACAGCTCCGATACGATTGTGTTGAATAACAAAATTTTGTTTTTGTAATAAATAGAAAAAATAGTAAGAAGTATCATACATGATGACTCGTTCCTTATAATATAGAATCGAAAAGGCTACTAAAATTAATGAAAATATAAGCGTTAATATTTTAATCAATCTATGATCCTCTAAAAATTGGTTAAGCATTTGAAATGTATATCAGTAAATTTATAAAAAAAATAAAGCCGTAAGAAATAAAATCTTACGGCTTTTGGTTTGTGAGGAGGAGGGGGGATTCGAACCCCCGGAGCGCTCATCACGCTCGACTGTTTTCAAGACAGTTCCATTCAACCACTCTGGCACTCCTCCGTGGAGTGCAAAAATAGAAAAGGAAAACAATTTTCAAACACACAAGCAAAAAAAAATAAAAATAGCTATCAAATATCTTTGGGTTGTTTATGATAATAGATGGCTGCATTGATTTCATATCCTATCAAAAGCACGAATGCATTGAGATGTAGCCATATCAAAAGAACCATAATAGTGCCAATTGATCCAAACAATGCATTGAGCTTGACAAAGTTTTTTACATAAAAAGAAAACCCAACTGTGCCTAAAATGGATAAAAAAGTGGCTACAGTAGCTCCAGTAGATATAAATCTGTACTTCTTTTTGGTAGCTGGACCATAGTAGTAAATAAAAGAAATTGAAAAAAAGAACAACAAAATAAGTATTGAATAACGTATGATATCAAGTAAAAAAGCAATCCATGCGTCTTTTAACCCTACAAAACCAAAGATTAGACTAAACAAATCATTCCCAATCAAAATAAGAAGCATTGAAACCGTAAAAAGTATAGCTAACATGAAGGTGATTTTCAATGCTACAAATCTAGTTTGCAAAGAATTTCTTTTGAGATAATGGTCATATGTCTTGTCAAAAGAACCCATCATAGCAACAACCCCATTTGAAGTCAAAAATAAAGTCAAAACAAAGGTAGTAGTTAACAAACTAGGCCGCTTATTCCTTGTTAAGTCAGATAATAAAGGTTCAATAAATGATTGTAAAAAACTGAATATTTCTTCACTAGGAGAAACATCCTTTATCAACTTTAAAATATAAATATCTAAATCTTGAAATTGAAACAATATCAATATGTAGGGAATAATTGTAAATAAAAAAACTAAGGCCGGAAACATAGACAAGAAAAAGCTAAAAGCAATAGCTTTTGAGCGAGATCCTAAGGAATTTGCTTTAGACTCTGCAATAAAAAATTGAATAATACGAAAAACTGGCACTCCGTCTAATCCTGGCAAGGTAACTAATCTAATTTTTTTATCAAACTCGTCTAAATGAGGATTTTGACGCAATATTTTTTCCCATAACTTTTTCATGAATGTACATTAATTTTATCCAATAAAAGTTTTGGTACTCTGACAGGTTTTCGAGATGTGAAATCAACAAAAAACAACTTTGTTTCAGCTTCACAAAGCTTCTCTCCCACCTCATTATATACTTCATAATAAAAATTCATAAATCTATCGGGCATTTCCAAAACATCAACTTTCACTGATAAAAAATCATCATAAAGCGCTGGACGAACATATCGCACTGTAAAATTCGTTACTGGCATCATTATACCCATTTCTTCAATTGTTTTATAACTTAATCCAATTGAACGTAAAGCCTCAGTTCTAGCCATTTCAAATATTCGAGCATAATGACCATAGTAGACATAACCCATCTGATCGGTATCACCATAGGCCACTCTATAATTATAGATAAAAGATAAAACCGTTTTCTCCATCATTTCACATTCATTTCATTCAATCGATTTCTATAAGCAACTGCAACTTTATTATGTTCATCTAAGTTAGTAGAAAATACAGAATATCCACTCATATCTGGATTTGCACAAAAATAAATATAGTCATGTAAATCATGATTCAAAACAGCATCAATGGCATTCTTTCGGGGTATGCAAATTGGCCCTGGAGGCAATCCCCGATTTTTATAGGTATTGTAAGGAGAATCAAATTCCTTATGCCAATTTAAAACTCTTTTTGCATTAAAATCACCAGTAGCAAACTTTAATGTAGGGTCTGCTTGAAGAGGCATCCCTATCTTCAATCTATTTATGTACACTGCTGCTACTTTAGGCATTTCATCAGCTTTCATGCACTCTTTTTCTACTATTGAAGCCAATGTCACTACACTGCCTTTTGTCATCCCCAAATCTTTTAGCTTTTCATTTCTTTCATTGCTCCAAAATGACTTATACCTTTCTTCAAACATATTCATCAAATCAGTTGGTGTAGAGTTCCATTTCGATTCATATGTTTCATTTACAAAAAAAGCTATACTGTTAGAATTCTTTAAATCATATGTTGTATAATCATACTCTTCTAAGAA
>JBIKJU010000095.1:0-7448 GCA_044360745.1 Chitinophagales bacterium | reverse complement strand
CTCTCCGCTCACTCTACCCACTGCGCAGCTCACAAATGATTTAGTTTTATGGAGTAGATTGTTGCTTCCTTTTTCAGGGTAGCCCATACGCTCTAAGTCTGATACTACAACCGCTCTGTCTGCTGTTCCTATGATTTCTACACTCTCTTTATCTTCCGAAAACACTACCGATTCTACACCGGTTATGTTGAGCAACGATTTTTTGATGGTGTTCATACACCCACCGCATTTTATATTGTGCACTTCTATGATCATAATACTTTATTTTTACAAATGTAAGTAACATTTACAAATCGACATAAAAAAACCACTCTCGATAGAGTGGTTTTTAATAAAATAACAGTTAGATTAATAATATTTTTTTACATAAGAATCATCTTCCACAAGCACATTGAGCTTGCTCATACTGCTTCTTATACTAGTGTCTATTTGTTTGTCGCCATAGACTAAGATAAAGCCACCTATAAGAGATGGGTCTATAGATTGAGTTAGTTCAATATTAGAGATACCCTCTTTTGCTTTTAAGCCATTGAGAATATTATCACGTGTAGCGTTGTCCATCTCAGTTGCAGAAACCAAGTTCACCTTTGTTATTTGGTTTAGTTCGTTGTATTGGGTATTGAATGCTGCAAGTACTTCTATGAGGTATCCAGATCTTCCTTTGCCAGCGAGTAGGTTTAAAAACAAACTCGTTTCGTTGCTGATTTTACTACCAAAAATTTTACTCAATACACCTTGCTTTTTATCATTTGGGATAATAGGACTCTTGAGTGCAGAGCGCAATTCTTTGCTTGTAGCAATAGCATTAGATACTAAATCTATATCTGCTTTAGTAGCAGAAACTGTATTTTTTTCTTTAGCTATTTCTAAAAGCGACTTGGCGTATCGTGCTGCAAACCTTGTTGATGACATATAAACTACTTAAGTATTTTATCAATTTAAATTCGATTCCTTAATCATCTTTTCTACGAAAGATTTATGATCTTCACTACCCGAAAGCTCCTTTCTCACTATCTTGCCAGCTATATCTATGGCTAAAGCGCCTACAGTGTTTTTTACTTCTACTATAGCTGCTTTTTTCTGAGTATCTATTTCTTTCAAAGCATCTTGTACTTTTCGTTCTGCTTCTACTTTTGCTTTTTCAATGATATCGGCTTTTAGTTTTTCGGCTACTTCTCTAGCCTCAGCTATGATGATTGTTCTTTCTTCTTTAGCTTGCTCTAATAGTTGCTCATTTTTAGCAACTAAATTAGCCATTTCTAGTCTAGCTTTGTCGGCTTGCATAAGCGACTCTTCTATGCTTTTCTCTCTGTCTTTTAGAGCAGATACTATTGGCTTAAAAGCAAATTTTCCTAAGATAAAGATCAAACCAACAAAAATAATTAGAGTCCAAGCTGATAAGCCTGGGTTTGGAGTGATAAGGCTAAATGCTCCTGCATCTCCTGATAATAGTACGGTTAAAAGATTCATAGTTTCTTTTTTTTAGACAAGTTAAAAACGAATAACAGTTTTAGTTAAAAGCACTACACGGTTGGCAACCCCTTGGTGTAGTGCTTTTTTGAAATTACTTTAACAACGCTACGATAACTGCGAACAAGGCAACACCCTCGATGAAGGCTGCTGTCAAGATCATAGCTCCTCTAATGTCGTTTACTGCCTCTGGCTGACGAGCGATTGCTTCAGCTGCGCTTCCACCGATACGTCCGATACCGATTCCTGCGCCTATTGCTGCTAATCCTGCGCCAATGGCTGCGATTCCTGGAACTGCTACTTCTAATAACATGTTTTTGTTTTTTATGGTTAATGAATAATTCCTATTTTTTTTTAGTGATGTCCCTCAGCACTATGTTCTTCTACTGCCATACCAATAAATACACTGGTAAGCGTAGCAAAAATAAAGGCCTGGATAAAAGCCACTAACACTTCTATCAAACTAATAAATAACGTAAATGGTACTGCGATAGCTGCGCCTACAGCTGAGCCACCTGCACTTTCTCCTGCTTTACCAAATACGAAAATCAAGCTTATCAAACTTAATATGATGATGTGTCCTGCTACCATATTAGCAAAAAGACGTATCATCAAAGCAATAGGTTTTGTGAAAATACCCAACACTTCAACAGGGAACATGATAGGCCACAAAAATAATGGCTGAGGAGCTACGATGTGTTTCCAATAAGCTTTATTAGCACTAAAATTTATCACGATCATCGCTACTACTGCTAAAACTAATGTAACTGATATATTCCCCATTACATTAGCTCCTCCTGGAAAAATCGGAACTAAGCCAAGTAAGTTATTGACTAAAATGAAAAAGAAAATTGTCATTATATAAGGCAAGTATCGCTCATATTTAGGACCAATTCCTGGTTTAGCTACCTCGTCTCGAACAAATACCACCATCACCTCTACTAAATTTTGTAAACCTCTAGGGGCTTTATCTTTAGTGCCAGTGTACGCTTTTGTAACCATTAAGAATACTACTATAAGAATCAACGCAGTAAGAAGCATTGTAGCAACATTTTTAGTGATCGAAAAATCAACAAAACTTAATTCGTCTTTTTGCTCTATACCACCATGATTGCAGATATATCCATTAACTTCTTTACCCTCATGATAAATAAACGTAGAGATTCCATTTTCTTTATCATAAATGATGCAAGGCAAGCCGATATGTATTCTTTCTAAAATGTCCCATTGATGAGAATCCCCTACGTGATGAAGAATCATTGGTGTAGGATTGAAAGCTTCTTTTTCTACTTCTTGGGTTGTAAGCTCTGTATTCGCTGTTGTGGTGTCTACATTTGCTAAAAGAGGTTGGGTCATAAACACACCCAAAACAAAGCTAAGTAGGATAATAATTGACTTTTTCACACTATTTTTTTATTAAATGCGGTGCAAAATTAACTATTTTATATGATATTCCAAATCAACAGAGAGCATTTTATTTTAAATTTTGTTTTCCAATAATTCAACTTTGGCACAGACTTTGGTAATTTTGCAAAAAAATATATAAATTATGGAGCAAACTAGAATCTACCTTTTAGTTTCTTTCGCTATCACCTCTTTTTTTTCTTTGCATGCCCAATACAATAAAGTATTGAATGCAAGTAATTTTGGAGGGGTTACGAATGTAAACTACAATCCGGCTATAGCCGACAATAGATTGAAGTTCGATATGAACCTCATCACTTTCGGCATGAATATCGAAAACAATTACATAGGAATTAGCAATAAGCCAATTCTAGACCGTAAGCTTTTTGACGTAAGCGGTTTTGAAAGCCTTTATTTGAAAGAAAAATTAAATGGTCGTCCTAAAAGTGCATTGATTCATTTTGATGCTCAATTGCCATTGTCATTCATGGTGTCTTGGGGTAAAAATAGATCTAACAAAAATGCCCTAGCGATTACCTCAAATTTCAACTCTCTTACTAATGTTGATAATGTGAGTGAAATTCTAGCTCGTTCATCGTATTATGGCTTAGGCTTTAAGGCAGATTCACTTACTGGCTTTAATTTTAAAGAGTTGACAGAAAAAAATCTTGCAATAAGAAATATGGAGTGGTTAGATGTAGGAGCTACATATTCTAGAGTTGTTTATGACAAGGGAGTTCATTTTGTGAAAGTAGGTGGTACTCTTAAATTATTGATGGGAGTTGCTTCAGCTTATTTATATTCAGATAATGCTCGCTACCGTTTCAATAATTTTGATAGCCTTGATATATATGATTCAGATGTGCGTTATGGTCATAGTGATAATTTATCAGGTTTAACTTCAGGGGAGTTTAGTTTTAATAAAGTGAGTGATGCATTGAAAAATTCTAGAATATCTGCCGCAGCTGATATCGGTGCAGTATATGAGTGGAGACCTAATAAGGATGATCATAAATATACCATGGATTGTCAAGAGTGGTGGAAACGTGAGAGAGATAGATATAAATTAGCAGTTGGATTCTCTGTAATAGACATAGGAGCTATTCGGTTTAACAAGTCTGAAAATGACAGAAATTTTAGAGCTGATATCAGAAATTGGGAAGTAAAAAAAGAGCCTTGGGGCCCTGTTGAGAACAATGACTCTATTATCAAAAATAAATTTGGGAATAGCGATGATAAAAGCACTTTTACAGTTTGGTTGCCAACACGTTTTAACATCTTCTTAGATTATCATATTTGGAAAGGTTTTGGATTAAATTTAAACACAACTATTTCTCCTGTGATGGCAAAAGAAAGAAACCAAATGCGTCTTCCTACTTCAGTCACATTAACTCCTAAATATGATTATAAATGGGCGGGTGTTTATGTGCCTATTTCTTATGACGACTTTGGTAATTTTAGTGCTGGAGCAGGTTTGCGTTTAGGTCCATTATTTGTTTCTTCTCAAAATATCATAACTCTAGCAGCTAAAAAATGGAGCTATAATGTCAATATTCAAGCTGGTTTGAAAATTACTATTCCAAACAGCCTGCATAGAGATAGAGACAAAGATGGCGTTTCTAATAAAAAAGATAAGTGTAAAAAAGAAAAAGGTACTTGTGAAACTGGCGGTTGTTCTGATAAAGATAATGACGGTATCACAGATAATCTAGATTTATGCCCTGATCAAGCTGGGCCACTATACACAGCTGGTTGTCCTGATAGAGATGGAGACTCAATTCCTGATATGAATGATTCTTGTCCAGATGTGTTTGGTTCACGTGTATTCTTTGGTTGCCCAGATACAGATGGCGATGGCATAGTAGACAAAGATGACGCATGTCCTACTGAAGCAGGAACCAAGGAGCTAAATGGCTGTCCTGATCGCGATGGCGATGGTGTGGCTGATAAAGATGATGCATGTCCTGATGTACCTGGCGATAAATCTCATGCTGGATGTCCAGACTCTGATGGCGATGGTATCTATGACAATTTTGATAAATGCCCGAGAGAGAAAGGAGTAGCTGAAAACAATGGTTGCCCTTGGCCAGATACTGATGGCGATGGGGTACTAGACAAAGACGATGCTTGTCCAAAAGTGTTTGGAGTAAAAGAAAATAAAGGATGTCCAGTTTTAGACAAAAAAGAAGTAGCTACGTTAAACTATGCTTTCAAAAATCTAGAGTTTGAAACAGGCAAAGATGTTATCCGTACTTCATCTTATGCTTCTCTCAATGGATTGGCTAAGTTGCTAGTGGAAAAAGGATATGGCCTTAAAACTGAAGGTCATACTGATAGCCAAGGTGATGATGCTAAGAATATGGATCTTTCTATGCGCAGAGCAAATGCTGTGAAAGCATACTTAATTAGTAAAGGTGTAAATGGATCTAAACTAAGCACTGCTGGATTTGGCGAAACCCAACCAATCGCTGACAACAAAACAGCTGAAGGTCGTCAGAGAAATAGACGTGTAGTGATGACTATCGACTTTAACTAATAAATAGTTTTAATGAAATATTCAAGAGGCTAGCCATCAGGCTAGCCTCTTTTTTTTGATGAATCTATCTTTAGCAACTTCTCAAAATTGAGTAAATAGCTTTGATTTACTATTGAGTTATAAATAGCTGATAGTGAACGATATCAAACTAGCAGTGTAGTCATTTAGTCTGAAAATTACCTTATATATATTGAGTAGCAGTATCTACATGCAGTTAGGAATAATAGATATTGTACACTTTTTTCAAAAATAATTTGGAAGATTGTGGATAAGTGTTACCTTTGCAATCCCTTTTAAAAATCGGACGGTTGGAAATCGTCTTAAAACATAACGAAAATGAGCAATACTGCATACAAACCACGCCTAGCCGTGCGTTATCAGGAGGAAATAGTACCTGCATTAATGAAGAAATTCAATTACACATCTGTAATGCAAGTTCCCAGATTACAAAAAGTTTGTCTTAATCAAGGTGTAAACGGAGCTACGTCAGACAAAAAATTAGTAGACATAGCTGTGCAAGAGATGACAACAGTTACTGGTCAAAAAGCCGTTGCAGCAAAATCTAAAAAAGATATCTCAAACTTTAAATTGAGAAAAAACTTACCAATTGCAGCTCGCGTTACACTTCGTTCTGAAAAGATGTTTGAGTTTCTTGATAGATTTATTTCTATTTCTCTACCACGTGTTCGTGACTTCAAAGGTATCAATCCAAAGGGTTTTGATGGAAGAGGAAACTACAACATGGGTATAAAAGAACAAATCATTTTTCCAGAGTTGGATATAGATAAAATTACTAAAATAACAGGTATGGACATCACTTTTGTGACTACTGCCAAAACTGACGCTGAAGCTTACGCCCTTTTGGAAGCTTTAGGAATGCCTTTTAAAAAATAAATTTAGACAATAGCATAATCAAAATACAATGGCTAAAAAATCAATAGAAGCAAGACAACGTAAACGCGCTAAAATGGTAGCGAAGTATGCTGAAAAGAGAAAAGCTTTAAAAGAAGCTGGAGAATTAGCTCTTTTAGACAAACTTCCAAAAAATTCCTCACCAGTGCGTCTTAGAAATAGATGTGCACTTACTGGTAGAGCAAGAGGATTTGTAAGAATGTATGGCATATCTCGTATCAAATTTAGAGATTTGGCTAGTGATGGAAAAATCCCTGGTGTAACAAAAGCTTCTTGGTAAATTATTAAAATTTTAAAAACCTAATTATGGTACTCGATCCTATAGCAGATTATTTGACAAGAATAAGAAACGCACAAGCCGCTAATCACCGCTTTGTAGAAATTCCTGCATCAAATACAAAACGTAAAATGACAGAAATTTTGTATCAAAAAGGATACATTTTGAAGTATAAATTTGAAGAAGGATGTGGTGGACAAGGAGTTATTAAGATTGCCTTGAAATACGATGCAGCTTCTAAAACACCAGTTATAAAATCATTGAAAAGAGTTTCAACCCCAGGTTTGAGACAATATTCTGGAGCTACATCTATACCTAGAGTACTGAGCGGTCTTGGAATAGCTATAGTATCTACTTCAAAAGGTCTAATGACAGACAAAGAAGCTCGAGTTCAAAATTTAGGTGGAGAAATTTTGTGTGAAATTTATTAATAAACAAAGAATTAAAACGGTAATATGTCACGTATAGGAAAAGCCCCAATCACAATACCAGCAAAAGTGCAGGTAGAAGTAATGAAGGGTAATGTAGTAAAAGTAAAAGGCCCACAAGGTGAGCTTTTTCAAGCTGTAGACCCTGATATCACTGTAAAAATAGACGGTTCTACCCTTACTGTAGAGCGACCTACTGAACAAAAAAGACACAAAGCACTTCATGGTACTTACAGGTCTTTAATCAATAACATGGTTATTGGTGCAAGTACAGGATTTACAAAGGTACTAGAGTTAGTAGGGGTTGGATATCGTGCTACAGTTACTGGTCAGATGTTAGAGTTAGCATTAGGATATTCTCACCCAGTAGTGGTATTGTTGCCAAATGAAGTGAAAGCATCTGCAGAGCAACTAAAAGGTC
>JBIKJU010000094.1:0-7455 GCA_044360745.1 Chitinophagales bacterium | reverse complement strand
TTATCTTTGTTTTGTGAAAAAAGGATTTATATTTTTTTTAGCTGGACTAATTATCCTTCTATCTGCTCACAATCTGATTGTTTGTATCCTCTTTTCATTTAATCAAATAGCTATCACTCAAACACTTTGCGAGAAAAGAAACATGCCAAACTCGGGTTGCAAAGGAAAATGCTACCTAAAAAAGCAACTCAACAAAGAAAAAGACACACCATCAAATCAAGAAACAAATACCTCGTTTGTTATTGAATTTATAGAAATCATTTCATTTCAAGATTCTAAATCTCCATTTTTTGCGTTACTAGAAGATTACATTTTTAACACAAATACTTCTAATCAATACTCGTTCTCTTTCTTAAAGGAAATTATACACCCACCTTGTCTATCCTAATCCATAGACATTTTTTGTATAATCCTTTAATTAAATTCAGTTGAAAACAATTTTTAGTTTCCTATTTTCAATCCTTATATCTAATGTCATTGCGCAGAGTTGCTGTAGTGGAGGCATGTGCGTGACTAGCTCAAGTAATGACTATATCGTAAATGGACTACAATCAAGTATCAATGTTCGATTTACGACTTTAGCCAACCGCTTTGAGTTAAGATCAAATGTGGATAGTGATTTTGACATTTCGTACAGGGATTATTTCCAACAGCTCAATTTTGCTGGCCGCTGGAATATCAAAGATAAAGTGGCCATTACTGCAGACATTCCTTTTGTATTCAATCTCCGCAAGGAACAAAATAACTCCACATTTATGACTGGTTTGGGCGATATTTCCATAGGTGTGGTTGGACAATTACCAACTATAACACACAATAATAGTAAGCATAGAGTCTTTTTAGGTTTTAGTTTTGTAGCTCCTACTGGTGAATATAAAAGGGCGACAGATACTACAGGATTTTCGCCAATTATACTGCCAGGTACAGGTATGTGGGTATTCTCTCCGAGTGCAGAATATATTGTAAGCGTCAAAGACTATTCGATAGCAGCAGGCCTAAACTATAGATATGCGTTGGCCAATGCTGATAAACTCCAAATGGGCGGTCGTACAATAAGTTGGGCACGGTTTGCTTACTCAAAAAAAATAAAGACCGATCGCTACATCCCATCAGTGTCGGCTGTTTACGAATGGCTTCAGCAAAACAAATTTAAATATCAAGATGTTTCATTAAGTGGAGGTCATTTATTTTCATTAGAAGCCGCTTTAGATATAAAAATAAAAGAAAAATGGGGCTTTTCATGTAGATACCGACAACCAGTTTATCAATATTTGTCAAAAAACTATTTAAAACAATATGGCACAGCCAGCGTACAATTCAATCATTTTTTCTAACTTTAAAAACTTATATAACATGAAAACATTACTTCCAACATCACTTCTTATTGCACTCTTTTTAGTAGGCTGCAAAGACCATAAAAAAGAAAATCAAGCTCCCAATGTTAGCATTACATCACCTGTAAACGGACAGTCTGTTTTAGCTACAGATAGCTTTACGTTTAGCGGTACTGCATCTGATGATGAAGATTTGCATACTGGGAAATTAGAAATTTTTCTTGCTTCAAACGATTCTTTGTTAGCGAGAAAAAATGTGTATGTACATCAAAAAGTGAGCTATGACTTTAATGAGAAATTTAAAATTTCATTTGCAGTAGCTACAGATGTAAAAGCAAGGGCGAAGTTTGAAGATCATGATGGATCTGTAACTACAAAAGAAATACTTTTTAGAATTACACCATAACATTAATTTGCCTTAAGATTTTATCGCCATTTTTTGTATTTTTAAAAATGGAATTAATAACACATTACTTCTCTAATTTATCGAATAAACAAATTGAGCAATTCGGAAAATTAGAAGATTTATATAAAGAGTGGAACGAAAAAATTAATGTAATTTCAAGAAAAGATACTGAGAATCTATATGAACGTCATGTACTACATTCACTGTCAATAGCCAAGTTTATCTCTTTTTATGATGGAAGCAAGATAATGGATTTAGGCTGTGGTGGTGGATTCCCGGGTATTCCGCTGGCTATTTTCTTTCCAGAATGTAGATTTCATTTAGTAGATTCTATAGGCAAAAAATTAAAAGTAGTTGATGAAATAGCTACGGCTATTGGTTTGGAGAATGTTTTCACTTTTCATTATAGAGCAGAACAAATGGCATATCAATACGACTTTGTAATATCGAGAGCTGTAGCTCCTGCCTCAGATCTCATGCAATGGACTAAGGGAAAATTCTTTCCCAAAAATAGGCATGAGATTATTAATGGGCTTATCTGCTTAAAGGGAGGTGACCTCACTGAAGAACTCAGTCCATTCCCAAAATGCAAAGCTATTCCGCTTCAACAGTTTTATAGAGAATCATTTTTTGAAGACAAAAAACTCGTTTATATACCTCGCTTTTAATTATATAATCTTTTATTCAAATGGATCCATTAAGTGCAGCTGAAAGATTTATAAATCATACCAACCAGCATGTTTTTTTGACAGGAAAAGCGGGTACGGGTAAAACCACATTTTTAAGAAATATAGTACAACACACGCATAAAAAAATCATAGTAACAGCACCTACAGGCATTGCAGCTCTTAATGCTGGAGGGGTAACACTTCACTCTCAGTTTCAACTTCCACTATCTGGATTTTTGCCGACTTCAAAAGAGTTGTTTGTACAAGACAATATAAAATTTGAAACAAAACAAAGCCTAATGCGTCACATGCGTATGGCCAATGTGAAAAGAAAAACTATTCGCGAAGCAGAAGTAATAGTAATAGATGAAGTGAGTATGCTTAGAGCTGACATACTAGATGCAATAGATCATGTTTTAAGAAGTGTTAGGCGAAATAGGAATCCTTATGGTGGTGCTCAAATGCTTTTTATAGGTGATATGCTTCAGCTATCCCCAGTAGTCAAAAATGAGGAGTGGCAATACCTCAAAGAATATTATGATAGCGCTTTCTTTTTTGATGCTCAAGTGATAAAAGAAGCACCTCCGATTTACATAGAATTAGAAAAAATTTATCGTCAAAAGGATAGATTCTTTACAGATATTCTAAATAATCTTCGTCACAATGCTGTCACAGAGCAAGATCTAAGAGTTTTGAACGAACGGTATGTGCCAGGATTTGCTCCAAATAAAAAAGAAGGATATATCACTCTTACAACACATAATCGCATAGCAGACGAAAAAAACCAACAAGAATTACAAAATCTTCAAACTAAAAGTGAATCCTACAGGGCTGTTGTTAGTCATGATTTCCCTGAAAGTATGTATCCATGCGAAATAGATCTAAAATTAAAAATTGGAGCTCAAATCATGTTTATAAAAAATGATTTGAATGCCGCAAAACGATATTTTAATGGCAAAATCGGATGGGTAGAATCTTTTCATGAAACTACTATTGGAATACGACTAGAAAACAATGATATCATTTATGCAGACCGCTATGAATGGAAAAATATCAGATATAGTATAGATGAAAACACCAAAAGTATACATGAGGAAATACTAGGTACTTTTCTTCAATTTCCGATCCGTTTGGCTTGGGCAATCACCATCCATAAAAGCCAAGGACTCACATTTGAAAAAGCAATTTTAGATGTTAGAAATGTTTTTGCATCAGGTCAAAGTTATGTAGCTTTATCTCGTCTCACAAGCTTAGAAGGCTTAGTCCTCACTTCGCCTTTTAGCCAAAAAGGAATACAACCCAATGAAGCGATTACTTCTTTTGAGTTATCAAAAGAAAAACAAGGAGACATGGATAAAATTTATTCATTCAGCGCTATTCAATATCTAGAAGACTTTGTATTGCAAACTTATAATTTCAAATATTTTAAAAATATACTTGCTGCTTTCTTAGATAGTTTTAATAAATCTGAAACACACTCCGAGAAGCAACAATATCAGCATTGGTCGCTTGAAATGGCTGAGCAATTTTATATTATAGAAAATGTATCTAATAAATTTTTAAGCCAGGTAAAAGAATTGTTTAAACCATCAGGTTTAGATTTGACACATGTAGCAGAGAGATTGAGCGCTGCATTAAACTACTTTGATAGTTCGCTTAAAGATATTATCAGTAAAATTTACTTGCACAAATTAGAAGTTAAGTCACAAAAACGTATTAAAACTTATGTAACTGAATTAGAAGAACTTGATGCTATGCTAATGAAGCATTTGGCAGGAATGCACAAAGCTACTCTACTTGCAAAAAGTTTACTTAAAAACCAACCTTTAAGTTTAAAGGACTGGGAAGAAAGCTTTGACCTTAAATGGAGATATAAATTAAACTTTGTAGAAATAAATTCTATCCATATTCCTAAGAAAAAAGAGAAAGGTGAAACCTATAAACTCACGTATGATTTTTTTAAAAACGGAATGTCAATTGATGAAATCATACAAGAAAGGAAGCTCACTTTATCAACAATTGAAGGGCATTTTGCTAGACTTATAGAAGATGGTAAATTAGAGCTAGAAAAGGTTTATCCCAATAAGGATTTTAGAGATCTCATCAATATCATTCTTCAAATTAAAAACCCTTCTTTATCAAATATAAAAAAAGAAGTAAATGATAGATATACCTATAGTGAAATCAAAATGGCACTTGCCGATATAAAACAAAAAAAGCGCCTTGACTAATCAAGGCGCTTGAGGTATAGATCAAGAGGAAACTTTTATCGCAATAAACTAAATGTACCCGATTTTACTACGTCCTTAGTTTGACCAATATTATTAGGATCTGGTAAGCGTACTTTGATATGATATACATATGTTTCTACAGGCTGTGATTCACCTTTAAATTTACCATCCCAACCTTTTGATGGGTCATTGTAAATAATTTGCCCCCATCGGTTATAAACTCTAAATTCAATAACACTTACAAACTCAGTTTGACCAAAGATCACTGGGTAATATAAATCATTTGCGTTGTCAGCATTAGGAGAAAATGCAGTAGGCATAACAAATACTTCTTTGTCGGGTACTATCACATAAACTCCAGTAGATGAAGTACAAGGCAAATTGTTTGGTGTATAAGTTGCCGTAACTGTATGGAGGGTATTAGCTTGATCATTTACTATTGGTCGAGGACAATCATCACAGCTTAACGTATTATCCGGTGTCCAATCATAAGTAACACCCGTAGATAAACTTGGTATTACTTCTAAGTAATTATCAATTCCTGGAATTTGATAAATAGTATCTACAAGTGTCCGTATACCTAGGGAGTCAGGTTGTGTGATGACAACAGATGAAGTTTGCTCACAACCAAATGCATCTCGAATGACAACAGGGTAAGTTCCTATATTCAAACCAGTGTATATAGCAGTATCGGTAAAGTTGCTTCCATTTACTGAATAAGTATAAGGACCCGTACCACCCGATACATTTGAAATTGCAATTCTACCATCCCTAAATCCAAAACAATTCACTGGATCTGATGTCACAGTTGAGCTTAAAGCGTTTCGCTGTGTCATATTTACAGTAATCGTATCCTCACACCCAAGAGCGTCTCTAACAGTGACGCTATATGAACCAACACCTAAATTCGTTGCAGTGTTGATCGCACTTACGTTTGGACTCCAAACATAGCTAAAACCGGGATTTGATCCCGTTGGATTGACTGTAACAGTACCTGTTTGAGTACCATTACATTTTATATCATCTACTACAGTAGCTATAGAGATGTTATGACTCGGTGCTGATAAACAATAAGTGGCTGAAGCGCTACAATTTCTAAAGTCATTAGCAGTAACTGTATAGCAGCCTGCATCAACATTTAATAGGATAGAAGAGTCCTGAGCAGGAGCTACACTCCAAGAATAAGTGAATTGACCACTTCCTCCACTAGCTAAGACCTCTAAGCTTCCACCACCAAATTTAAAACAAATAGGATTTGTTCCTCTTACTGAGTCTATTACTATCTGTCTAGGTTCAGATATTAAGAAATAATTTCTAAACACACACCCAGCACCATCAGTAGAAGTCACTAAGTACCAACCTGGTCCTAGAGCATTTGGATTTACTGTATTTACACCTGCGCTATCAGTCCAGACATGATTAACAGCGCCTACTGGATTGAATGATTGTACAGTAGCAGTGCCATTTGATAATCCAAAACAAGTAACTGGTGTAGCATTATTTATAACCGTATAGAATGAATTTGGATCTGGTGACACTATAAAAGGTACAGAATCTACACAACCAGTATTAGAATTAACTACTGTAACAGTGTAAATCCCGGCAGGTAAATTATTTATTGTATTTGTCAAACTAGCTGTAGGTCCGTTTGCAACTCCTGTTGACCAAGAATATGTTAAGTCAGGATTATTAGCAACAACAGTAGCAGTAGCGCTTCCAAGAGTATTACATGTTACTGGTACTGTATTTATAGAAACACTGTGTTGATTGGCTACTATATTATAATTAGCAGTATCAAAACAAGTGCCTCCCAGACTAGTGGCAGTAAGTACATATGTCGTAGTAGCAATAGGCCTAACCACAACTACAGGTGTATTTGCACCACTAAGAATACCAGCTGATGGTGTCCAAGAATATGTAGCAGCATTAGTAACTGTAGCGGTAATAGTAATCGGGAGATCATTAGGACATAGACTATTGGCTGACGCTTGAACACTAGTAATATTTGGTGCTGGATCTACTAAAATTTTAATAGTATCAGCTTGTGATCCGCTACAACAATTGGTTTCAAAAGTCAGAACAAAAAGAAGAGAGTCTGTAGTATTGAATGTGTAGGCAATAGAATCAAACTGAGCACCATTAAAGTTACCTACAGATGTTCCACTGGAAGCATTCAATACTTGCCAGTTATAAACATAACCAACTCCGCCATTTTGAACCCATACATTTGCTGAATTTCCTTGACAAACTCTATATATCCCATTAATCAATGGCGCATCAGTAGCTAAATCAGGCTTTAAATTAGAAACAACAAGAATGTTTGAAAAACCAGAATACCTTCCACCAAGATCATAAGTAATATTTTTTCTTCCAGTTGTAGCATAAGTTAAATTTACTGTGTTAGAAGCATTGGCGGTTGGAGGAGTTCCTGTTTGGAAAGTCCAGTTTCCATTTGCTGCTGCTGAATAATTTACATTTGTATTAGTACATGCTATATCATCTTGATTGATGACAGCTTGAGCTGCTAAACCAAAAGGAGTTGGAGACTGACAAACACCTGAAGAGATAGAAGTTATTGATCCATTATTATCATAATTTACTGGGTCTCCAGAACTATGATTCACTACACAAGATATTCCTGAAGCTCCACTACCACCATTACCACCATTACCACCATCACCACCATCACCACCATCACCAGGGTCATTGTCACATACCCCACCAGTTCCATCAGTTGCGCCTTGTCCTCCTATACCTCCTTGTCCTCCTGCTCCTCCTGCTCCACCTGTTCCACCTGAGCCTCCAACTCCTGCTGA
>JBIKJU010000093.1:0-7592 GCA_044360745.1 Chitinophagales bacterium | reverse complement strand
AACTTGTGGGTATAACCCAAACGTTAGAAGATTTAAAGGTAGAGGTTTTCCCAATTCCAAGCACCCAATATTTAACCTTAAAATTTAGTGAAGTTGATAATCGAAATATTATCATCTATAACACTTTAGGACAAGAAGTTTATAGCATCAATACCAATACTTCTACTCAAGAATTCAATACTAGTGGATGGTCAAAAGGACTCTACTATTTAAATGTTACAGACTCTAAAGGTGCTAAATTCTCTACAAGCTTTCTCAAAGATTAATTGACTTTTCTTAGCTTATTGGCATTATACTCTAAATACCAGCTTGGCACTTTTTTCCGTATATAGAAATTTGGTTCCTTCACCGTTTGACAATAATGCCATGATGATTGAGCCGTATTAGAAGATAGCGAGAGGACTAAATAACCATGATCTACCATATTCACATATCGCACATGAGGATTTCGAGCGGGTGACTTCATCAAACCTCCTACTAGTTTAGCAAGGTTTCTATCTACTCGCTCATCTAAATTAGAAGATGATATACTTGGAGTCACAAACTCTGCTCCTATCACTCCATGCCCCGACCTTCTATTATAGCTACTTTTGTTTTTTGGCGAAGTAGCCAAATCTATTCCCCATGCGGTATGAATATCACCAGTCAGAAAAACAATATTCTTAAAATTGTTTTTATAAAACGCATCCATTAAATAGTTTCTTTCTGCTGGGTAACCATCCCAAGTATCCATAAATTTGGCATTCTTCTTTGTCAAATGTCCAGCGTCTAACTCAGAAAATATGACCTGATTGCCTATTAATGTCCACTTCGATTTGCTGTTTTTTATTCCATTTATTAACCAGTCGGCCTGCTTGTTACCAAGCATGTATCTATCCACAGATTGGTATGCCGAATCAGTGTAATGCCTCAGCTGTTTTGACCGCCCCTTTATCCTACCATCAAGCATAAATAGTGTAGCTAAATTGCCATATTCCAACTTGCGAATAACTCCAGTAGTAGTAGCAGAAGACACAGGTAACCACTCAAAGTACACTTTCTTAGCTATGCGCTTTCTTAGCTCCCAATCACCCTCGTTGGGTTGATGATTTTCGGCACCTGCTACATGGGCATTATTCGCAAACTCATGGTCATCCCATATAGCTATAATGGGATGAAGGCGATGCATTTCTTGCAGATTAGGGTCTAATCGATATTGAGCGTATCTAGAGCGGTAATCTGATAAATCCAAAATTTCATGTGCAGGAATATGCTGTCTTGCTGCATCATTTCGGCCATAATTACCACGAGAATATTCATAAATATAATCACCTAAATGTATCACAGCATCGATATCTCTCCGCTTAGCGATATCATAAAATGCGTTGAAATAGCCTGACTCAAAATTATTACAGCTCACTACCGCAAACTTCAAACTGTCAACAGAAATAGGTGCTGTTTTCGTTCTCCCAATGTGTGAAAATTGATTGAGGTGGCTAAATCTATAAAAGTAATATTTACCAGCATCCAATCCAGAAACTCTTACTGTCATTGAGTATGCAGTAGAAGAATCAATTGTAAAATTGCCTTCATCGACTAATTTAGAAAATAATGTATCTTGAGCTATTTCCCATCGCACAGCTTTTGGTGAAAAATCTGTAGGAACTAACTTTGTCCAAATCAAAACACTGTTGGATGTAGGGTCGCCAGAGGCAACACCAAAATAAAAGGGGGCAGCATCGGTCTTAAACATTGGATAGATATCTTTATCAAACTGCTGCGCAAAAACGCTTTGAAAAAAAAATGACATTAAAATAAAAGTGGTAATCCGCATCGGCTTGGAGTTTTTGTAAATTTAAACTATTCATTAAAAAGTCGTTTTAAATTTTGGTTAACTGTGTTAATTTATAAGTGAGTGGAGATAATAAAGGATGAAAACTTTTTCTATTTTGGCATGATGGAAAAAAGGAAAACCATAGCTGTCAATACTCGTTTTTTAATTTCAGGTAAATTGGAAGGTATTGGACTATTTAGTTATGAAATTCTGAAACATATGGTGATCCAACATCCTGAAGTTGATTTCATCTTTCTGTTTGATCGACCTTTTAGTCAAGAATTTATATTTGCCAAAAACGTAAAAGGTGTATCAATTTCGCCTCCGGCACGTCATCCATTCCTTTGGTATGCTTGGTTTCACATAGCACTGCCGATATGGTTAAAGAAAAACAATCCAGATGTATTCCTTTCTATGGATGGTTATACTGTTCTTTCATCTAAGGTGAAAAAAATTACCGTTTTTCACGATTTAGCGTTTGAGCATTTTCCTGATCAAATTGGCTTATTAGTAAATCTATATTACAAATTTTTTCTACCAAAATACGCTAAGTCTTCTGATAGCTTGATAGCTGTATCACATTTCACAAAACAAGATTTAGTGTCACTTTACGGTATAGATGAAAATAAAATCAATGTAGTCTATAATGCTGCAAAGTCAGTTTATCAACCAATTTCAGAAAATGAAAAAAACACCATAAAAAACTATTATAGTGATGGAAGAGATTTTTTCGTTTTTGTAGGAGCAATACACCCACGAAAAAATGTAGGCAACTTATTGAAAGCTTTTGATGCCTTTAAATCATCAACTTTGTCCGATAAAAAACTTTTGCTTATTGGTAGAAAAGGATGGAGATACAATGAAATTGAAGCTATATTAAACCAACTTAAACATAGAAATGATATTCTACTTTTGGGCTATAAAGATTCGGAAGAAACCGCCAAAGTTGTTGGCGCTGCTCATGCTATGTGCTATGTGTCACTTTTTGAAGGATTTGGAATTCCTATAATAGAAGCTCAACAGGCGGAGGTGCCAGTGATTACAAGCAATGTATCATCCATGC
This sequence comes from Chitinophagales bacterium, assembly GCA_044360745.1. GTDB lineage: Bacteria > Bacteroidota > Bacteroidia > Chitinophagales > LD1 > CALAYL01. Next base: position 4,716 of record JBIKJU010000093.1, on the reverse strand, counting down.
CTGAAGTAGCAGGCGATGCAACTCTACTAATCAATCCTTCATCAGTTTATGAAATAACTCAAGCCCTAGAAGGGCTTGAAAATATTAGTTTGCGAAATAACTTAACAAAAAAAGGAGTTATAAATGCAACTCGATTCTCTTGGCAACAATCAGCTAATGAACTATGGACTGTATGCCAAAAATATCTTTAAACTATTGATAGCTTTTTGCTAAAAATGCTTTTATTCTATTAAAATATTCATTTTTGTTAGACGTGAAATTTTTATCATTTTCCACCCCAGGCACTACATACAAATCTGATGTTTTCTTTCTCAAAGTAGTTAATGTTTGCATATCAGCTTGGGTCACTACTTTGTCAGCACTACCTACTATAAGCATTACTGCTTCTATATGTTGACCCTTTGACTCAAGTGCAAATTTCGGTTCATACAGTGTTTTTTCAGCACCAGGCGGGATAATTACGTCTTTTTCTTTTACTTCTTTTAAACGATTCTTCACAGTCTCTAAATCTGGGTATGGTGCGTCAGCTACTACTCTTCTGACTTTTATATTGTTACATCCAACACCTATCGCTAAACCACCACCCATACCTAGTCCATAAAGAGTAATGACTTGCTTAGCATCTATTTTCTTTACCTCGTTGATTACAGCGTCAATATCTTTTGAGAAGTTTGGCATAAGATACATATTAGGATTTACACGTGCTGCTTGCGACTGTCCATATCCTCTATAATCAAACATCACTACATTAAAATTAGCTCCAAGAAATAAGCCTGCAATATCAAAATTATCAGCCATATTGCCATCACCATCATCACAAATAATTACGGTTTGAGACGACATTCCTTTAGCAGGCGCAATTCTCCATGCTAAAATTTCAAAGTTGTCATCAGTCATTACTTTCCATTCTTTATAATTTAGCCCTAAATCTTCAGGATGAAAGGCGTATTCCTTAGATGGATTGAGTGCTAAGAGACTTGATAACGAAAATGCTAAAGTAAGAGATAGTAGATTTTTCATGTTATGATTTGATTTAGTTAATTAGAGTCCTAAGTTAGAAAAAGTTTCTATAAAAAATATCAACCTAAACAAATAAGTGTGCTTTGTAAATTAGTTTTAGCAAACATCTTGCATTTCCATCTGTTTCATTACTTTTGATTTGTAATGAATAGCATTGATTTTTCATCTTCTTATCGCGATCAAATCCCTAACCTACCTGGGGTGTACCGATATTTTGATAAAGAAGATGCCATTCTTTATATCGGCAAAGCAAAGGATTTAAAAAAGAGAGTGTCTTCATACTTTTCTAAAACCGATATGAGCTATAGAATTCTCTCTATGGTCAAAAAAATTCAACGCATAGAATACACTATAGTAGAGACCGAACAAGACGCTTTCCTACTTGAAAATAGCTTGATAAAAAAATATAAACCTCGCTATAATATTTTATTGCGAGATGATAAAACTTATCCTTTTATTGTCATTAAAAACGAACCTTTCCCTCGAGTTTTTCTTACTCGAAAAGTCATTAAAGATGGGTCGATTTATCTAGGACCATACACCGCTGTCAATAATGTCTATACGATTTTAGATTTATTGAAAAACATTTTTCCACTTCGAACATGCACCTTATCGCTCACAGAGCAAAATATTGCGAATGGGAAATTTAAAGTGTGTTTAGAATATCATATAAAAAACTGTTTAGGACCTTGTCAAGCCTTTCAGTCTAGAGAAGAGTATGATGAAATGATAGACAATATTAAAGAAATTCTAAAAAGTAATTTTGGTAGTGTACTTTTTTATCTCAAGAAAAAAATGGCAGAATTTGCTGAACACTTGGAGTTTGAAAAGGCAAATGAATTTAAAGAAAAGATAAAATTACTTACTGAGTATGAAAGTAAATCTACAGTGGTCAACCCAAAACTCACTGACATAGATGCTTATGGATATACAGAAACCGACCAATTTGCATTCATTACATTTTTTAAAATCATCAATGGCACTATCATTCAATCGCGCTCGCTCGAAATCAAAAAAATTCTAGACGAAAAAAAAGAAGATGTTTTGTTGCAAGCTATTTATGACTACAGCATTTCATCCGACAAACAACCTAAAGAAATATATCTTCCATTTGATGTAGATATTACATTCAAAAGCATAGCACTATCTACCCCTCAGATTGGCGATAAAAAACGGCTGATTGATTTGGCAATGAAAAATGCACTGTACAATAAGCAAGAAAAAATAAAACAACAGATGACTGCCGAAGAAAAAAATCCAACCTTTAGGATTTTGGCAACCATGAAAAGAGACCTAAAACTGATCGAACTTCCAAGACACATTGAATGCTTCGACAACTCCAATATACAAGGCACAAATCCTGTATCTGCCATAGTGGTTTTTAAAGATGCTAAACCTTCTAAAAAAGATTATCGCTTTTTTAATGTAAAAACAGTAGAAGGTCCAGATGACTTTGCAACAATGCGTGAAGCTGTTTTTCGCAGGTATAAGCGTATGCTAGAAGAGGGGCATACTCTACCGAACCTCATTATCATAGATGGTGGTAAAGGGCAATTAAGCAGTGCTGTTGAAAGTTTAAAGGAACTTAATATTTATGGGCAAGTACCAATTATAGGTATTGCGAAAAGATTAGAAGAAATCTACTATCCCGAAGATAGTTTACCGCTTTTTATTCCAAAAAATTCGGAGAGCTTAAAACTCATACAAAAATTACGAGACGAAGCTCACCGATTTGGCATCACCGCCCATCGAAATAAAAGAAGCAAAACACAGACTACCTCTGTCCTCAATCAAATAAAAGGAGTAGGTGACAAAACGATGGAAAAACTCATTAAACACTTCAAATCTATAAAGAAGCTAAAAGAAGCTTCGCTAGAAGATATAGCAGCGGTAATAGGAGAAAGCAAGGCGAAAGTAGTGATGGAGGGGTTATCAAAAAGTAAAGAGCCTTCTTAAAAAATCCTCTTCAAATCCTCTGCTACAAAAGTATGGTTGCGTTCTTTGAAGTTAGTGTGTAAAGGTTTTGTTCTTTTGTTGTTTCGGTTATAAAAAAACGAAAAAGGCACTATCATTAAGATATATAAAATGGTAAAAATGATTTTACCATTGATATAGCCTAGTATATGAGCTAGTTTCCACCATAATTTATGAATAAAAACCCTCAAAGGTTTAATGATAAGTCCTAAAGTCAAAAAAGAAAAAGCCACTCCCCCTAACCAAACGTTAGTTTTAAGATAAGCAATAATAAGCAAGCCAGCAACAATCACCAATAGTGACTCAAATTGAGAACGTGACGTGCTAGGTGCCATCTATTATAAATCTAAAAGTAAATCTACAGGGTCTGCTCCTAAAAGCATTTTGTGTGGATTTTCTAAAAAGTCTTTTACTGTTACTAAAAACCCAACAGATTCTTTACCATCTATTATTCGATGATCATAAGAAAGTGCCAGATACATCATAGGCCTCACTTCTATTTTACCATCTATTACCATTGGTCTATCTTGTACTTTATGCATACCCAAAATAGCAGACTGAGGTGGGTTGATAATTGGTGTGCTCATCAATGATCCAAAAACACCTCCGTTTGAGATAGTGAATGTACCACCGCTCATATCATCCATAGTGAGCAAGCCATCTCTACCTTTTATAGCCAATGCTTTCACAGCTTTTTCTATCTCAGCCAGCGTGAGAGATTCAGCATTTCTGATTACTGGCACTACTAATCCTTTTGGAGTAGAAACCGCTATCGAAATATCGCAGTAGTCGTGAAAAACCAAATTGCCATCTTCAATGTAAGCGTTGACAGCTGGGTACTTTTCGAGCGCTAAACATATCGCTTTTGTGAAAAACGACATCATCCCCAAATTCACTTCATGCTTTTTCTTGAAGCCTTCTCCCATCTTATTTCTGATAGCGTTGATGTTGGTCATATCCACTTCGTTGAAAGTGGTCAACATAGCAGTACTATTTTTAGAATAAACTAATCTATCAGCAACAGTTTTTCTCAATCTACTCATTTTTTCAACCCGCTCATTTCTAGAAAACGATACTTTTTGAGGAAGATTCGCTTTATTTCTTACAGCGTTGATGGCATCCTCTTTTGTGATTCGGCCTCCTATTCCAGTACCTGAAACCGTTTGAGGATTTACACCTGACTCAGCTAATACTTTGCTTGCTGCAGGTGAAGGATGTTTAGAAGCATAGCTTTCTTTACTTGGCTCAGACTTAGTCTCTACTTTCACTTCGGCTTTCGCCACTTTAGCTGGCTCTTCGATTTTCTTTTCTTCTTTCACAGCCTCAATTGGAGCTTTGGCTGTTTCGTCTATTGTACAAACTAACTCTCCTACTTTCAAATCATCTCCCTCACTCACCACAAATTTTACGATACCCGCTATAGGTGCAGGAAGTTCTTGAGAAGCTTTGTCTGTCTCCACCTCGCATACAGGTTGGTCAAGCTTTACATAATCACCATCCTTTACTAAAAATTTAGATAAGGTAACTTCGGTAATAGATTCGGCTACTGCCGGTATTCTGAGTTCTGTCATTTTATTTCGTTTTAAAAAGAGTTATTCAAATGAGCGAGTTAATAAATCTAGGTTTTCTTTCGGATGTTGCTTTTTATATCCAGTAGCAGGTGATGCTGCTGCCTTTCTACTTATACATTTCATTGGAAATTTCTCATGCAAGCTATACAGT